>NZ_SHMN01000100.1:0-554 GCF_029478525.1 Vibrio sp. 1151_11
TAACGCCCAATTAAGTGGTGAACAACGCACTAACCAAGCCACTGCATTGCACCGTAAAACACTTTACCTGACGCATAGTAAAACTGCCACGCGTTGAGAATCCACTTGAATTGCTTGTTATGTGAATTTTACCGTGAAATCAAAGTAAACCACCGTAGAAATGAAGGAATTTTAATAAGTTACGTACAAAAACGATATTTACCAAAACCTAAATTTCACAGCGATCTGAGCCGAAGAGAGCCACTTACAGAATCAACAACAAAGAAAGCGCCCTTTCAGCCACAACAAAACCTTTTGCTTCACCAGACTTTCAGAGCTGAATTTCAGCAAGTGAATCAGTCAAAAAGACATTTCAATTTAAGCGATTTGAAACCACCGAAACTCAGCACAAGCCAGATCCAAAACTTAATTGAGGCAACCCAAGAACCTTGGACGTGAGCTATGGAAGTTCTTTCACGGATTCATTTCGACAAAGCCAACTTGCCAAAAATACGGAACAAATTTTCAATGAAATCGTAGAATTAACCTTAAAAACTCATCAAACACATAACGCC
>NZ_SHMN01000101.1:0-553 GCF_029478525.1 Vibrio sp. 1151_11
TAACGCCCAATTAAGTGGTGAACAACGCACTGACCAAGCCGCTGCATAACACCGTAAACACTTTACCTGACGCATAGTAAAACTGCCACGCGTTGAGAATCCACTTGAATTGTTTGTTATGTGAATTTTACCGTGAATTCAAAGTAAATCACCGTAGAAATGTAGACATTTGAATAAGTTACGTGCAAAAACGATGCTTACAAAACCCTAAATTTCACAGCGATCTGAGCCAAAGAGAACCACTTGCAGAATCAACAACAAAGAAAGCGTCCTTTCAGCCACAACAAAACCTTTTGCTTCACCAGACTTTCAGAGCTGAACTTCAGCAAGAGAGTCAGTCAAAAAGACATTTCAATTAAAGCGATTTGAAACCGAAGAAACGCAACACAAACCAGATCGAAAACGCAATTGAGGCAATCCAAGAACCTTGGACGTGACCAATTGAAGTTCTTTCACGGATTCATTTTGACCAAGCTAACTTGCCGAAAATACGGAACGAATTCTCAATGAAATCGTAGCTTTGACCTTAAAAACCCATCAAACACATAACGCC
>NZ_SHMN01000102.1:0-533 GCF_029478525.1 Vibrio sp. 1151_11
TTGTTATGCAAATTCAATGAGATAAACAGAATTTACACGACCAAAAGCCACAATTGCAATGGTTGAGAGATTCAAGAATCAACCCAAGCAAGAACTGTGATAAATGAGCCGCCAAAACAAAGTCCACTGTTCAACAACAAACCAAGCTTTTGAATGAGACAAACTCAACAAGCAAGACTTTCAGCAACTGTAAAACGCTCGATAAACTTGCCCTTTCCACACTTTGCGCCCGCAAGATTCACAACACGCCAACGCTAAAACTGATTGAGGCAAACAAAGAACCTTGCCTGTTTTACGGTTTGAGTGAACCACGAATCTGAGGGTAAAAGTGCTCATTTGCCGGCAACACAAAACGAATGGCCGGAGAAATCTAAAAAGATTGAACCCCTAAATTTACCTGAGTTGCATAACGCCCGGCTAAGGGGTTGACAACGCACCGCCGAACTCAAAAAACACACTGTAAACACTGAACTTCAATTTTGCACTAAAGCCGCCAAGCGTTGGCAATCCCTCTTGAGCCGTTTGTTAGCCTT
>NZ_SHMN01000103.1:0-481 GCF_029478525.1 Vibrio sp. 1151_11
GCGACACCCAGAGCGTTGGTCAGGCAAGATTAGGAACTGTGAACCCGTTGGTGAGGTTCATCTAAATCCAGAAAGAAAAGCCGCTTAATAACTAAACGAATGATGACAACTACCTTGAAAAACGCCGATTTACCCAATTATCAAATTTGGCGTAAGCCTTACACTGTTCTTATTGAAAAGCAGGAGACGCTACATTATGAGAATACGTAAAGCCATGTGTGTGATCCTGGAGTAAGGTTTGTGATGGCGGATGGTTGACCAGGGCATCGGGAGGTACTCATTTTATTGGGTATCCTACAGTTCATAAACAATGTCTCTCTTTGAATTGATTCATTATAAAGTTTATGAACATTTCATAGACAGGATCTTAAGAGCTAACGTGTTTATTTAGATAGAAAAAAGGCTTCATTTATGATCAGATAATCGTCGCCAAACAAACCACCTACACCAACCGTGAAGCCGATGACGATTATCTCCTTAC
>NZ_SHMN01000104.1:0-476 GCF_029478525.1 Vibrio sp. 1151_11
CGTTTGTTAGGCCAACCAATTGACACCGACACTTTCACAACCAAAGAACGAGCTTTTTTGTAAACTTGAAACAAACTAACCGATTCATTTATAAACCAAAATCTCAAATCAGCAAAGAAACCAAAAACTCAAATTTAGCGATTTGTAAGAAAAGTGACGAGCGTAGCATTCTCGGCGGACGTTTGGATGCTGAAGGTTATTTTGCCGCTAAACTCAAAACGAAAAGCAACTCAACGCGATCAAGAAACAACAAATATGTGATGACTATTTATTGCTTAAGTTCAGCCGGAGAACATGGAATTTACCGTTCAATTTCAACTCGATTTAGCTGATAAAAACTCACTTTGCCTAACGCCCAATTAAGTGGTGAACAACGCACTGACCAAGCCGCTGCATAACACCGTAAACACTTTACCTGACGCATAGTAAAACTGCCACGCGTTGAGAATCCACTTGAATTGTTTGTTATGTGAATT
>NZ_SHMN01000105.1:0-464 GCF_029478525.1 Vibrio sp. 1151_11
CGTTTGTCAGATGGTTGGTGTTCAGCTCTAGATCGTGAAACGTTCATGTGCACAATTTACGAAAATCGCCCTTGGATTTGTCGAGAATTCGAAATGGGCTCTTACGAATGTCGAGATGAACGGATAGGCTTTTCCTAAATTTTACCCAATAAATCAGTAAGTTGTTAGCCATAACAAACGGTTCAAGAGGGATTGCCAACGCTCATCGACTTTAGTTCAAAATTGAAATTCAGCGTTTACGGCGTGTTTTTTGAGTTAAGTGGTGCGTTGTCAACCCCTTAACCGGGCGTTAGGCAAGGTGAGTTTTTATCAGCTAAATCGAGTTGAAATTGAACGGTAAATTCCATGTTTTCTGGCTTAAGTTAAGCAATAAATCGTCATCACATATTTTTTGTTTCTTGATCGCGTTGAGCTGTTTATCGTTGTGAATTCATCGGCAAAATAACCTTCAGCATCCAAACGTC
>NZ_SHMN01000106.1:0-419 GCF_029478525.1 Vibrio sp. 1151_11
TAAATTCCATGTTTTCTGGCTTAAGTTAAGCAATAAATCGTCATCACATATTTTTTGTTTCTTGATCGCGTTGAGCTGTTTATCGTTGTGAATTCATCGGCAAAATAACCTTCAGCATCCAAACGTCCGCCGAGAATGCTACGCTCGTCACTTTTCTTCCAAATCGCTCAATTTGAGTTTTTTTGTTTCTTTGCTGATTCAGCATTTTGGTTTATAAATGAATCGGTTAGTTTGTTTCAAGTCTACAAAAAAGCTCGTTCTTTGGTTGTGAAAGTGTCGGTGTCAATTGGTTGGCCTAACAAACGGCTCAAGAGGGATTGCCAACGCGTGGCGACTTTAGTGCAAAATTGAAGTTCAGTGTTTACAGTGTGTTTTTTGAGTTCGGCTATGCGTTGTCAACCCCTTAGCCGGGCGTTATG
>NZ_SHMN01000107.1:0-417 GCF_029478525.1 Vibrio sp. 1151_11
CCAAGAACACTTGAATGTGTTTGGTATCAATACGTTTAACGTATTGATGTTGAGAACTTTTATTTGATAACAACAAACACGTTCGTTGTTATCAGTCAGCTTTCCAAATTGTTAAAGAGCACGATTTGACTTTCTACTAAAGAAAGAAACCATTTTTAAAGATTCTCGTAAGAACATTTAAAGATGGTATCCCGTAGGGGAGTCGAACCCCTGTTACCGCCGTGAAAGGGCGGTGTCCTAGGCCTCTAGACGAACGGGACACTAAGTAAGAATGTTTGGGAACATCCTCATCTCTTAAACTGTATAAACCATCAATCTGTGTGGACACTCATCAGTGTAATCTTCGTATAAGGAGGTGATCCAGCGCCAGGTTCCCCTAGCGCTACCTTGTTACGA
The DNA here is from genome assembly GCF_029478525.1 of Vibrio sp. 1151_11. Lineage (NCBI taxonomy): Bacteria > Pseudomonadati > Pseudomonadota > Gammaproteobacteria > Vibrionales > Vibrionaceae > Vibrio > Vibrio sp. 1151_11. The sequence goes on from NZ_SHMN01000107.1 coordinate 397, forward strand.
CTTCACCCCAGTCATGAACCA
>NZ_SHMN01000108.1:0-411 GCF_029478525.1 Vibrio sp. 1151_11
TATGTGATGATTATTTATTGCTTAAGTTCAGCCATGAGAACATGGAATTTACCGTTCAATTTCAACTCGATTTAGCTGATAAAAACTCACTTTGCCTAACGCCCGGCTAAGGGGTTGACAACGCACCGCCGAACTCAAAAAACACACTGTAAACACTAGACTTCAATTTTGCACTGAAACCGCCACGCGTTGGCAATCCCTCTTGAGCCGTTTGTTATACCGTGATCCGATGCATATTGTAGGAACTTCTTTATCAATTGCCATAGTGCCGTATAATCGCGGCTAAATTACACCACAACAATCCATCAGTGAGTTGCAAATGTCCAAACTATTTTTCAAAGGTCGAATCGATGCTAGACAAAACCACGTCATTTCAGGCTACAACGTAAACCGTGATGTAAAAGCAGGCAC
>NZ_SHMN01000109.1:0-392 GCF_029478525.1 Vibrio sp. 1151_11
CGTATAACAAACAATTTAAGAGGGATTCCCAACGCTTGGCATTTTTGCTTCTACTTCAAGTTAAGTGTTTATGGCACAATGCCTTAGGTTGGGTGGTAGCGTTGCTCACCCCTTAATTGGGCGTTAGCTGGGGTTAAGAAAAGCTGTGAATTTAGGGTGGAAAGGCTTTGGGTTTTCTAGCTACACACTGGACAAATCTCAGCTTCTCAACTATCTCGCCAGTGGCACTTTTCGGGAAGTGTTTGAACTTAACGAAGTCTGCTTACGGGAAGTGTTGTGTTTGTTAAGTTCATTGGCGCGGTTTCTTTGGTGTTGAAATTCATGAATGCCTAAATTCGTTTCGTGTGCTCTGTCGTTGGCTTTTTCGATAGAATTCTTTGCAAATTACCGAG
>NZ_SHMN01000010.1:0-143032 GCF_029478525.1 Vibrio sp. 1151_11
ACAACATGGCTGAAAGCTTAATACTTGAAGGGCGAAGGGAAAGAACATTCCCTAGAACAGTTAAGCCTAGACCACAACGGTATGCTAAGAACAAAAATGCCGTTCACTCTTAAGTGAACGGCATTAAGCTTAAATCGCTGCTTTTTTTACACTTAGTTAACGCTCAATAACACGCAGGAATTCATGATGAACTTTTCATCAATGCATCTTTACGCAAGCGCCATACTGTCAGTAACATCGCCAGTAACGCTAATACGCTCATGCCAATATAAACCAAGCTAAAACCTTGTGATAATACCTGAGTGGAAACGCCGGCCTGCTCGGCACTGTGTTCAGCAACCATGACTTCGCTTGGCACTCTCAGATAAAAGAGCGCGGAACAGAACGCAACACCGAGTGCACCGCCGAGTTCTCGTCCAAAATTAAACAGTGACATGCCAATGCCGCGATCGCGTGCGGGTAAGACACTTTGTACAACAACGCCTAAGGCCGGTAAGGTTAAACCAATACCTATACCCGCAAAACCCAATGCAAATTTCACCCACATATCGTAATGAACTTGCCACAATGCAGCCATAGCTAAAGCAAAACCGACGATCACTAACATCTTATAACGACCAAACTTCGCGATGAGCTTCCCACCCACATAAGCGCCAGAGGTAATACAGACCATGAAGATCACCATAATCGCACCACTTTCTGACGGAGTGAGTCCTTTTTGCCACTGAAACTGCAGCGGCAAATAAACCAAAAGCGCAAACATCAGCATTTGCGATCCCATAATAAGAACAATCGCGGTCAGATAATTCGGAAGACGTGCTAAACGCGCCGGTAAAATAGGATCACTCACTCTGCGTTCAACAACCACCAAAGCAACTAAACACGCCAGTAATGCAAACGCACCCCAGCCAGTAGGGATAAATGAATGTGAAGAAAGTAATAACAGCAGCAAAGTCGTCGCACTCATGAGTAACGCTGCTCCCACCCAATCAAAGCGACTATCTCTGCGTTTATTGAGATGCTTCAAATAGCGGTTAACCATGTAAAGTGCCACCAACCCTAACGGTAAATTAATACCGAATACCCACCGCCAACTGAGGTAGTCAGCAAAATAGCCGCCAAGCAGTGGCCCTGCAATACTGGACACCGCATAAACCGCTGAAATATAACCTTGGTACTTGCCCACTTCGCGCGCAGGAATTGAATCGGCGATAACGGTAAATGCCAGAGCTATTAAGCCTCCACCGCCAATCCCTTGAATCACACGAGCACCAATTAAACTGGGTAGATCAAAAGCAAAGGTACACAGCGCGGAACCCAACATAAAGATCACGATACTGACATTTAGCATCCGAACTCGTCCGAACAAGTCGCTCAGTTTACCGTAGACGGGCAATACAGCGGTCGATGCTAATAGATAAGCAGTAATCACCCATGTTAATGCTTGTCCTGCCGAGAGATCTTGCCCAATAAGAGCCAATGGAGTGGTAACGATGCTTTTTTCAAGCGAGCCTAAAGCGATGACTAAAGCAACGCTGGCAAAAATAATTTTCGGATTAGCTGAATAAGTTGAATCGGTAGGCATGTGCCCCTCATATGAACTTGATTAGAATGCGCGACCGACACGATAACGTAATAGTGCACATCCTAAAATAGGATAGAATGGGATGGCTTATTGCATAAATGGGATTAATGATGAAACTTGATGATTTATCACTCTTTTTAACGGTAGTGAAATGTGGCAATTTTACGCTGGCAGCAAAACAAAAAGCCTTGTCCACCAGCACGTTGAGCCGCAGAATTCAGCAGTTGGAGCAAGATATTGGCAGCATTCTACTGATCAGAAACAGTAAAGAAGTGGTACTAACGAAAGAAGGCGAGCATTTGTTTGAAACCTATGCCAACCTATTTAGCCAAATAGAAGATAAACAAGCACAAGCTTTAAAAGCCAAACAAGAGTTTAGAGGCGAGATCGTCATTAACGCGCCAATCCTACCCATTCGGCATCAGCTAAGTCCATTAGCACTGGAATTTTGTCAGCAACATCCTAAAGTCAACATTCGTATTCAAGTCGGTGCAGGGCTGGATTATCATACCCAGCACGACCTTGATATAGCGCTACGTTTTGGTCCACAACCTCAATCCGATTGGGTTGCGCGCAAACTAGCTAATAACCCTTCCGTGTTGTGCACAAGCCCTGACTACTCGGCCTCTTTGCTGCTAAAACATCCAGAGCAATTACTTTCTCTGCCACTACTCACTTTAAATACCAAACAAGCGTGGATATTTGAACATCAGCAAAGCAAAGAACGTTTTCAATTTATCCCTCAGGCACGTATTAGTTCTGAGGAAATTGATACGATTTTACAAGCCACATTCATGAATATGGGTATTGCAAGGTTACCTAAAGGATTAATTGATAAGGAGTTAGAGGAGAAACGATTAGTGCCATTATTGCCTAATTGGCAGATTGAAGGAGCGGATGTTTATTTGCTGCACCCTCAGAGACGTTTTCTTCCTGAGCGAACTCAGGCATTTATTGACTACATCATCAATCACTGGTCGCGCTTTGCTTTCAGTTACTGGCGTACTTGAGAATGTACACCACACCATACTGCTCAAATAAAAAACCACTTCTTGCTACTAACGAGCAAGAAGTGGTTGAAAGCGATTGAGTGACTAGATTAAAGAAAGTGGAAGGTCGCGTTGAATGAAACCGTACCAATATCGTCATCGCCCAGAGTGTAATTCATGTAACTTGCACCAACTGAAATGGGCCCCATCAGGAAGTATTCAGCGCCTACACCGTACATGATGTCAAAACCATCATCTATTTTATTGCTGTTTAATTTTTTATCCCAAGAATGCAAACCACCCTTGGCATACACATGCAGAGGGCCAAAATCAATGCTTGGCTTTACCGCAAAATAAACAGAAGAGGCCGCGATTTCATTCGTGGCACTGACTTCAAATTTGCCATGGTCGGTGTAACCCGCTTCGAGGCCAATCAGAGGAAGAATACCCGTACCGGCATGAATGTTGTACGAAGTACCGCTTTTACCATTCAAATCCGATTGGCCTACCGATGCGCCGCCATAAATCCAAGAGTCAGCAAACGCCATTGAAGATGTACTGATCAGCGCCAGTGCGATTAAAGTCTTTTTCATGATGAACCTTCTTTATTTAATTTGGCAGTGGCCTCAAAACGGCGACCGATTGCCACATAGCGTCAAATTATAGTGAACTGTTGGTTAGATGCAAATCTTATACCTAACAAGCATCAATCGCATTTTTTATACGTTTATCTGAAACTGGATAAGGAGTGCCAAGTTGCTGAGCAAATAAACTCACGCGAAGCTCTTCAATCATCCAACGGATCTCTTTAACATTTTCAGGTACTTCTGCACCACGAGGTATCTTGTTTAGTAGCGCTTTGTAATCATTGGTTACCGCTTCAATTTTCAACATGTGCAAACGATCCTTATTTGGATCAATGGGTAACTTCTCCATCCGACGTTCAATCGCGCGCATGTAACGCAGAATATCCGGCAAACGCTTCCAGCCGCATTCGGTGGCAAAGCCTTTAAAGATCAAACCTTCGATCTGCGCTTTGATATCCGATAACGCAAAGGCCATCGTAAAATCGATTTTCCCTTTCAGCTTTTTATTAATGTTGAATGCCGTGGTAAGAATCGTCTCCACTTGTTGGGCGATATCGACCACAGTATCGCCCAATTCAGCGCGCACAAACTCTTTCAGTGCCTCAAACTGCTCCGGCTCCCACACTAAACCGCCTTGCTGCTCAATTAACTTATCAATCCCACAAGCAATACAGTCATCAATCAGGTCCAATACTTTGCCATACGGGTTAAAGTAGAGCCCCAATTTTGACTTGTTCGGTAAATTGGTGTGCAGATATTTAATCGGTGAAGGAACGTTCAGCAAAATCAGACGCCTTTGCCCTGCTTTCATTGCATTGAGTTGTTCTTGCTCAGTCTCAAAAAGCTTAATTTCAACACTTTCTTTACTATCCACTAACGCTGGATAGGCTTTAACCTCGAAACCGCCGCGCTTTTGTTGGTACACTTTCGGTAATTCACCAAAGCTCCACGTATGCAAACCTTGCTGTTCAATATCATCGTCTGCCACTTGAGAGAGTGTTTCTTGTACTTTCTCTTTCAAACTCTCTTTCAGCTGATATAAATCTTTATGCTCGTTGAGTTTGCGATTTTTATGATCCACCGCGCGAAAAGTGATTTTTAAATGATCCGGAACTTGCTCTAACTTCCAATCTTCACGCTTCACCTCGACGCCCGTCATGCGTCTTAACTCTTTTTCCATCGCATCCAATAAAGGCAATTCCATCGGTGTGACACGAGCTAAAAACGCATCCGCATAGTTAGGTGCCGGTACAAAGTTTTTGCGCAGTGTTTTAGGCAAAGACTTGATCAGGCTAACAACCAATTCATGACGTAACCCGGGGATCTGCCAATCAAACCCTGTCGGCTCAATTTGATTTAGGATCGGCAATGGCAAATGTACCGTGACACCGTCACTATCCACGCCAGGTTCAAATTGATAGCTGAGCTTCAGCTTAATACCATTTTGATGCCAAAAGTTGGGATAATCTAAATCAGTGATGTGGCTAGCATCACCTTTAAATAGCATCTCTTTTTCAAAGTTGAGTAGATCTGGGGTGGCTTTGCTGGCTTTTCGCCACCACGCATCAAAATGACGCCCAGAGGCCACATCCGTTGCGACTCGCTGATCGTAGAACTCGAAAAGCTGTTCATCATCAATCAAAATATCGCGGCGGCGAGATTTATGCTCAAGCTCCTCGACTTCAAGTAATAAGCGACGGTTTTGCTTGAAAAACGCATGTTTGGTTTCCCAATCACCTTCAACTAATGCGCTGCGAATGAAAATCTCACGACATAGTGGCTCGTCAATGGTGCTGTAGTTAATCAAACGTTTAGGCACAATAGGAATGCCATATAACATCACTTTTTCATAGGCCATGACGGCGGCTTGTTTTTTTGACCAATGCGGTTCGCTGTAGCTACGCTTGATCAAATGCTGTGCCAGCGGTTCCACCCATTCAGGCTGGATTTTAGCTGCAATACGCCCCCACAGTTTAGAGGTTTCCACCAATTCGGCGACCATCACCCACTTGGGCTGCTTTTTAAACAGACCAGAAGCGGGAAAGATATTAAAGCGGGCGTTACGAGCCCCTTGGTATTCATTTTTCTCTTGGTCTTTGATACCGATGTGCGACAGTAAACCAACCAAAATTGCACTGTGGATACTTTGGTAATTGCCCGGTTTGTCGTTCAATTTGTAATCCATTTCACGCATCGATTGGTGAATTTGGAAGTAGACATCCTGCCATTCGCGTACCCGCAAATAATTGAGGTAATCTTGTTTACACTGCTTACGAAATTGGCTGCTGCTTAACGCTTTTTGCTCAGTTTGAATGTGGTTCCACAAATTCACTAGACTCAGGAAATCGGACTCTTCATCAAAAAATCGGCGATGTTTCTCATCTGAGGCTTGTTGTTTATCTGATGGGCGTTCACGTGGGTCTTGAATCGAAAGTGCAGCGGCAATCACCATCAGCTCTTTTACGCAGCCAAGCTTTGGCGCTTCGAGCACCATACGCGCCAAACGGGGATCAATCGGCAAGCGTGCTAATTTGCGCCCCATATCCGTCAACTGCTTTTTGCTGTCGTGACCGTGTTTATTGGTATCAGGAAGAATCGCACCAAGCTCTTCAAGCAAACGCACACCATCTTGAATGTTGCGTTTATCCGGCGCTTCCACAAATGGGAATGCTTCAATATCACCCAGCCCAAGTGCGGTCATTTGTAAAATAACCGAGGCTAAGTTGGTACGCAGTATTTCCGGATCGGTAAATTCTGGGCGTGAAAGAAAATCCTCTTCGGAATAGAGGCGTATGCAGATCCCTTCTTCAACACGGCCACAACGTCCTTTACGCTGATTTGCACTCGCTTGAGAAATTGGTTCAATCGGCAAACGTTGGACTTTGGTGCGGTAGCTATAACGGCTGATACGCGCCGTACCTGGGTCAATGACATATTTGATCCCCGGAACGGTAAGGGATGTTTCTGCCACGTTGGTGGCTAAAACAATGCGCCGCCCTATATGGGGCTGAAAGATTTTATTCTGCTCACCGGCGGATAATCGTGCATAAAGCGGCACAATTTCAGTATCACGTAAGTTACGTTTACTGAGCGCATCGGCCGTATCACGAATTTCTCGTTCACCATTCATGAAGATCAGAATATCGCCAAGCCCTTCAGCACAGAGTTCATCGACGGCTTCAAAAATACCTTCAAGTTGATCGCGGTCTGCTTCCTCTTCACCAAGCAGTGGTCGATAACGCGTATCGACCGGATAAGTACGACCCGACACTTCAATGATAGGCGCGCCACTAAAATGGTTAGAGAAGCGTTCAGGATCGATGGTGGCCGAAGTAATGATGACTTTGAGATCCGGACGACGCGGCAGCAGTTCTTTCAAATAACCTAAGATAAAATCGATATTTAAGCTGCGCTCATGCGCTTCATCGATAATGATGGTGTCGTACTGATTGAGAAAACGATCATGCTGGATTTCGGCCAACAATATCCCATCAGTCATCAATTTGATCTGAGTCTGCTCGGAAATTTGATCGTTAAAACGAACTTTATAGCCAACAAAGCCACCCAGTTCTGTTTCCATCTCTTGCGCTATTCGGCTCGCGACCGAACGCGCAGCAAGGCGACGTGGTTGCGTATGGCCAATCAGGCCATATTTACCGCGCCCAAGTTCTGCGCAAATTTTGGGTAACTGAGTCGTTTTGCCTGACCCTGTTTCACCCGCCACAATTACCACTTGGTTTTCAGCAATCGCTTTGGCGATATCATCGCGTTTTTGGCTTACGGGCAATAAATCAGGGTAGTCGATGGTAACGCGGCTGTTGAGACGCTGCTGCGCCACCATCATTGACTGAGCAATATCGAGCGCAATTTGATCAAAAACGGCATGTTTGGCTTGCTCATTTTTTATTTTGCTCGCACCAGAGATGCGTTTACTCAGACGAAAACGATCACGCATCATGCATTCTTTCAATGCATTGCGCAGAGATGCCGCACTGTTGCTGCTAGCGTTCATTGACTTGTGTTGATTGGGCTGTGACGAGGTCAAAGCATTTCCTATTCATTTCATTACATAAAACTGAGCGGATTGTAGCATAATCAACGCTCCTGCAATCAGTTATCCTTTCACAAACGGCGAGCATTTATTCGCTTCCTCCTCGATTCCGGTATGTTTTGCCATCGTTCGTATGATTAAGCGATTTAAAATTGGGCAATCGGATCAGGATTTCTTATGTTTATAAGAAAATCGCCGCTACAATAGCGACATGATTACTGAAACGATAAAACTGTGAAAGCATCTGAACTGAAACACATACTCGATTCACTACCCGATAACACCGATCCAGAATTGGTGATGGGTGAGGCTTGGTTGCCTGAACGTCTTATTGACACACAATTGGACGGCCATTTTCTATTTCTGGAGTTTGATAATGCGCCCGAGGAAGGTGAAGGAGAGGAAGAAGGTCGCGGTTTTGTTGAACATGAGATTGCCATGATACGGCGACGCTTTGAAGAAATTTTGCTAGAAAAAGCGGACAATAAATCCAAAGCCGATGCCATGTTAGCGCTTTTCCTGATGGGGCATGAATACTCAAGTTCAGAAGTCATTGAAATACTAGAAGACCCTAGCGTTCCTCAAGATCCGAATGATTTTTATCACGAGAACGATGAAGATGAAGATGAAGATGAATCTCATGATATTTAGAATCTCACTTTATTCTGACTTGTGTTTTGCTCAATACGCCACTATTTAAACAATAATGACTCGAAATTTTCAGTAGGTTTTTTTATGTTTAATGCCATTACATCGCTATTCAAGCAACTCTTGGACGGAGAAGATTTAGGCCAGCGTTCCAACACTAACCCCAACCTAGCGATTGCTTGTTTGCTCAGAGAAGTGGCAGGAGCCGATCATCAAATTGACACACGAGAAAATGACGCTAAGTTTCAATTAGTTAAACGACTATTAGCGTTAGATGATACAGAAACCACGGAACTGCTCATTCGGGCAGAACAAAGCGTCAAACAGTCAGCTTCATTGTATGATTTCACTTCACAATTACGCGAGCTCTCGCAAGATACGCGATATGAACTTATCAAGGCGATGTGGCAAGTGGCGCACGCGGACGGTGAGATAGACCCACTCGAAGAGGCGGTGATCCGCAAAGCGGCAGAATTATTGTATGTCGACCACAGTGAATTTATCCGCGCTAAACTTTCCGCTCAAAAATAGAGCGGATTACAACATCGTTAACGCCAATTTCGCAAGGTTGTAAGCATCAACATAAGCGGAGTGCTGTCGCCCTTCCCACTCAATACCTTGCGCTTCTTGTGCGGCGCGGTGACCAATACGTTTTTCTTTCATTCTCTGCTGAATACGGTAGAGCGTTGCTAGGTTGATGAACTCGCTAAAAGGCATAACGATCCCCTTCTGCTCACACTCTTTAGCTAAAATTTGGTCATCACGCCCCCACGAAACATAAATCTTATTTGGGCCGCCAAAGTTCTTAACCATTGATTGAATGACACCTGCGAGTGGTCGCCCCTGTTTTTCAATTTTACGCGGAGTTATCCCGGTTAACTCACTACAAAACAGCGAAATTTCGTCTTGCTCTGGCCTGACATAATATTGAGCACGCTTCACAATCGTGCCCAACTGTACATCAATTTCAGCTAAACCCACTTCAATGATTTCACCCGTTGTCCCAACCCCATTTTCATTCCAGCAGCACATTTCTAAATCGAAGCAGACAACTCGGTTATAGTTCATTGTTCAGGCGTATCCTTTAAATATAAGTAGTCAAAGAACGTTATCTTACTCGACTCCTCTCAAAAACTCGACTCTCACCCTTTCGTTCGGACAGTTATTGGGCGATTGAAACTCGGTTGCGACCATTTTCTTTGCTTTCGTATAACTTGCTGTCTGCCAAATGTAATAAAGACTCTTGATCGTAAGTATGATCGATAGCCGCCCCAATACTGAGCGTGCAATACAGCACTTCATCCATGAACTCATATCCGGTTGATTCAACGGCCGCTCGTAACGTTTCTAGATAACACTGCAAAGGTTGAAGTTCTGACAATTCACAAATAATGCAAAATTCGTCCCCACCTAACCGAGCTAAAACATCATTATTTCCCATATGACGTGAAATAACCGTTGCGATATGTATTAGCATCTCATCGCCTGCAATGTGGCTATGGTTGTCATTAATCAGTTTAAAATCATCGACATCAAACATTACCAACGAAAAAGCTTTTTTCTGTAAGACGTTCTCTTGCAGTAAACGTCCGAATGCACGTCGGTTATACAACCCAGTCAAACTATCGTGGTCCGCTAAAAAGCGCAGTTCTTCAGTACGTTCTTCTAGCATCTCGCTAAGATGAAGTTTTTCTCTCATCAACAAATAGACAACATAACCTAACAAGATCGAAATAATTAAACCACCGACGCTGAGCGCCACTAAAATCCACTGTATGTTGCTCGCTATTGGTTCTGAGAACTTAAAATCAATTTTCCAATCACGGTTAGGCAGAGATAAGCGTTTCTCTATTTCGATGCCTTTGATTGAATCCCAATCTGGGCTTTGGAATAGAATCGGATCATCTTCGGCATCAAATCCGAGATCGGTTACTTTCATATACAATCGATGATCGGATGCCGTGCGGCTCACCAATCCATCAAAATAAGTAGAGAGTCGAATAACACCCACTACCACACCAATCATTTCCTGTTTGTTGTAGTTAAAAACGGGATGATATACCAATAATCCATCCTTTTTGTGGTGTGCTTCTATGCCATCTTGCAATAGGCGGACCTTATCGGATATAGCTGGTAGCCCCGTACTCTCAACATGTGCAGCAATTCTTTGAAAGCGAGGGCGTAGCGAATAGAAACCGAGCAATTCAAGGTTACCTTTGGTTTGAGGATAAATATCACTCAGAACATAAACGGGTTGTTCATTATCTTCAGAAAATCCAATCACCTTTTGACCCGCTTTAGGTACTGTAAATAACTCAAATTGAGGCAAACGATCCCTCATTAATGTTACAAATTCGTCAGCATCATCTTTCGTTACTTTCACTAACCATTGCAAACCGATAAGACTGTAGGATGTTGACATAACACCATGAGCAAAAACGTCAAATCCTTGCACATTACCCCCCTCGGTAGCATGCAAAAAATTGGCAGCCGAACCAATAAAACTGACATCATTTTCAACCAACGTGTCTAATATGCTTGCTTGATGTTCAGCGTGGCTATCAAACAACATGACAATATGATTCTTTTGATTAATGTAGAGTAATGAGATGACTGACGCGGTCATCATTAAGGTAATAATTGAAATACATAAAGGGTAGATCACCTTTTTGTCGCTCTCTAACATAACAGCCTCTCCGTGGCTCAGGACTCAGGACTCAGGACTCAGGACTCAAATTACTCTTATAAAAGTAGGTAAATCAATAGCCAGTCATCAATTTATTAACCAATTAATCTTAAAGTTGAACCAGAATAGAGAATTAATGATTGATACTGCTCAAAACGCAAGCAATCACTTTAGCTTAAACGTGATGATGCGGACTTTCTATCCTGTATTCGCCTTGAATATGGTAAGCTGCGCCCCTATTTTTAAGTCTATTCACCGTAGGCTCACGAGAATTCCCACGCCTACTTCATTGTGTAAAGAGAATTGTGATGAACTTCGATTTAAATATGATCCCTACCACCTTTGATATGCTGCATGCTGGGCTCAGTGCATCAAGCCTTTTGCTACTTCTCATTGTGGTATCACGCAAATCAAAAGTCGTTGAGAAAGTTGTTGAAAAACCTGTCGAGAAAATTGTCGAAGTCGAAAAGCCGGTTGAAACGATTGTTGAAGTCGAAAAAATCGTAGAAGTAGAAAAAGTGATTGAGCGCGTAGTTGAAGTCGAATCTAAATTAGCGACAGCGCCAACCGATTCCGCCCTACAACTTTTGTCGTTAATGCAGCAAGAAGCTCGTCTGATTGACTTCTTAAATGAAGATGTCACCGCTTTTTCAGATGAGGAAGTTGGAGCCGCGGCGCGCGTGATCCACGCCGGTGGTAAAAAAGTCCTACAAGATTACATTCAGCTCACGCCCATTCGTGGCGAAGATGAAGAGAGCCGAATTACCATTGAAGCCGGTTTCAACCCGCAAGAAGTTCGCTTAACGGGTAATGTAACGGGTTCAGCACCCTTTAATGGCACCTTAGTCCATAAAGGCTGGAAAGCAACAGCTATCACTTTGCCTAAATTGGCTGAACAGTATGATGCTTCAATCATCGCCCCTGCCGAGGTTGAATTGTAATGGAACAGACAGCGCCAAAATTTAGTATTGGTATTGACTTAGGCACAACACATTGCGTGCTCTCTTATGTTGATACTCAGGATGAAAACGCTCGCGTTTCAGTAATGAGCATCCCTCAACTTACCGCGCCCGGTACGGTTGAAAGCCGTCATCAATTAGGCTCGTTTTTATACCAGCCTCATGAACATGAGATGAGCCCTGCCGCACGCGTTTTGCCTTGGTCGGCCGAGCCAAAAGCTTTAGTCGGTGCCATTGCGCGCAACCTTGGCAGTAAGACACCGATTCGTTTAGTCGCCAGTGCCAAATCATGGCTATGTCATGGTGGCGTCAATCGACGTGATGCATTTTTACCCGTGGGTAGCAGCGATGAAGTGGAAAAGATCTCGCCATTAAAAACCACTGAGTGCTATCTAGAGCATTTAAAAAGCGCTTGGGATCACGCTCACCCTGACTTCCCCTTAGCTACACAAGATGTCACGTTAACAGTACCCGCTTCATTTGATCCAGCCGCCCGAGATTTAACCGCTGAAGCAGCACGCAACGTTGGTTTTGAGCAATTAACGCTGCTTGAAGAGCCACAAGCGGCTTTATACAGTTGGATAGATAATAGCCACGATGCGTGGCGCGATGAAGTCAAGGTTGGTGACATTGTTCTGGTGGTTGATATTGGTGGGGGAACCACTGATTTATCCTTAGTGGAAGTGACTGAAGACGCTGGTAACTTAACGCTCAATCGGATTGCGGTTGGTGAGCACATTTTACTCGGCGGCGATAATATGGACCTTGCCCTTGCTTACCGTTTAAAAATGAAATTGGCGCAAGAAGGTAAAGAATTAGCCCCTTGGCAAGTACAAGCGATGACGCACGCTTGCCGAGATGCAAAAGAGGCGCTTCTGAATGACAGTGCCCTACATTCCGTACCGATTGTGGTACCAAGTCGCGGTTCAAAACTGCTCGGTACAACGCTTAAAACCGAATTGACTCAACAAGAAGTGCAACAAACCTTGGTCGATGGTTTTTTCCCACAAGTGAATATCACAGATCATCCGATGCAAAAAGCACGTGGCGCATTAACGCAAATGGGCCTTCCCTACGCGCAAGACGCTGGAATTACCCGCCATATCGCCGCGTTCTTGGCAAAACAAGCCCATGCAATGGGTGGCGACATATCCGCTCTGAATGATAATCCATTTGCTGGCATGCCCGGTATGGGCGAAGCTCCGGAGATGGATTTTATCAAACCGACCGCCATCTTACTAAACGGTGGCGTGTTAAAATCCGATTTATTAGCAAACCGTCTTCTCAGCACTATTAATGCTTGGTTGAGCACTGTGGGAGCACCACAGATGAAGCGTTTAACAGGCTTAGACCTTGATTTAGCCGTCGCATGTGGCGCAGCGTATTACGGCGCAGTTCGTCGTGGACAAGGTGTGCGTATTCGCGGTGGTATTGCCTCGAGTTATTACGTCGGTATTGAAAGTGCTATGCCTGCCATTCCGGGGATCGCACCACCGATGGAAGGCTTGTGCGTCGCTCCATTTGGCATGGAAGAAGGAACCAGTGTCCGCGTACCAAGCCAAGAGTTTGGATTGGTCATTGGTGAGCCTGTACATTTTCAATTCTTTGGTTCAACAATACGCCGCGATGACGAAGCTGGCATGCACTTAGATTATTGGGCTCCAGAAGAACTTGTAGAGCTGCCCGAGATCCACGTCACCTTGCCTGTTTCTGAAGGACGTCGACAAGGCGAAGTCGTGCCGGTTCACTTAGCCTCAACGATCACAGAGCTCGGGACACTTCACTTAGAAGCCATTGCGACAGACAACGGCCAAACATGGCACGTTGAGTTCGATGTGCGTGAAGATCCTCAAGTCACTCAATAATCCCCACACGGCATCTTCGGATGCCGTTTTTGAAATTCAGGAGCCTCCATGTCTTCTCCTCGCTTTCTCGTCGGTATCGATTTAGGCACCACCAATACTGTGGTGGCATTTTGTGAAATCACCGAATCGTTAGAAGACTCACCCGTGCATCTTTTTGAGGTCGACCAATTAATTGGCCCCGGTGAAGTGGTTCGAAAACCACTCCTTCCGTCATTTCGTTATCACCCGGCCGACGGGCAGATCGCACCTGATGCCCTATCGCTCCCTTGGCAAATTGAACCGGTTATGGGCGATAGCAAAGAGGTAATTATTGGTCAATGGGCAAGAGATTTAGGTGCAAAAGTAGAAGGGCGACAAGTATCCAGCGCGAAAAGTTGGCTCTCCCATCAAGGGGTTGATCGCAAGCAAGCCATCTTACCGTGGGCTGGTGCTCACGATGTAGCGAAAGTATCCCCTGTCATTGCCAGCGCCAGTTATCTCAATCACATCCGGCAAGCATGGAACCACCGTCATCCAAGTCATCGACTTGAAGATCAAAATGTCATTATCACCGTGCCGGCATCATTTGATGAAACGGCTCGTAAGCTCACCATCGAAGCTGCAACGCTGGCGGGATTAAGTTCAATTGTACTACTTGAAGAGCCACAAGCCGTTTGCTATGACTGGTACGCACGTCACCGCCATTGTGCCTCACAGCAACTACAGTCACTCCCTTTGATCTTGGTTTGTGATGTGGGCGGAGGTACGACAGACCTCAGTTTAATTGAAGCGAAACACAGCGCAGACAGCCAACTTTCTCTTGACCGAATTGGCGTGGGCGAGCACTTAATGCTCGGAGGTGACAACCTTGATTTAGCATTAGCTCATCTAGCTGAGCAACGCTTTGACGGTTCGAAAAAATTAACCGCCGCCAGTTTGAGCAAACTAATTCAGCAAACTCGCCAAGTCAAAGAGCAACTCTTATCAAACCAAGCCCCAGAGCAGCTAAAAATTACGCTCCTTGGCAGTGGTTCAAAGCTATTAGGCGCAGCAAAAAGCATTTCCCTGACGAAACAAGAGGTGCATGACATTGCACTGGAAGGCTTTTTCCCACTTTGCTCGGTACAAGAACGTCCAAATAAACGCCGCAGTGCAGTGGTGGAATTTGGTTTGCCCTACGCAGCCGACCCTGCCGTGAGTAAACACATTGCTGAATTTTTAGCTGAACACCAAGCCGTTTCTCGCCTTGCGCTCAAACAAGAGTCAAACGCAACGGCCATTCCAGTTGGATTACTACTTAATGGCGGCGTATTTAATAGTGAGCTTATCACAAAGCGCATCACTCAATTATTGACCGATTGGCGAGGTTCGCCGATCACCCTGCTTGATAATCCTCACCCTGATTGGGCAGTCGCACTCGGTGCTGTCGCCTATGGTAAAGCTCGCCAAGGTGCACAGCTTAAAATCGGCGGTGGATCGGCACGCTCTTATTTTTTACACCTGCCTGAAAAAAACAGTGCCGGACATGCTCTGTGTGTCTTGGCTAAAGGCACCGAAGAAGGACAAGAGATACGCTTAACCAGCCGCCGATTTTCACTGACGTTAGGTGAACCAGTACGCTTTAACATCCTGACCTCAACCCACGATATGTTTGCTGATCGCCGCGTTCAAAATGGGCTGTTATCGACCATTGAACATGAACTTTTTACGCCACTGCCTCCCTATATAACAGCGTTAAAAGGAAATGATGATGCTCTACTGCATGCTAACCAAAAGCAACGAGTGGAAGTTCAACTGGCTTGTCAATTAACGGAAGTCGGCACGCTCAAGATTGAATGTGTCAGTGTTGAGGACGAAAAAAACCGATGGCAACTTGAGTTTGAAGTTCGCAAGCACAGTGAGTCAGACAGTGAAATCCAACGTCATCCTCGCTTGTCAGAGGCGATTTCGCTCATCACACACCTTTATAGTGGCAATAAAAAAGCCTCTGATAACCAAGCCATAAAAACGCTTGGCAAAGATTTAGATAAGCTTTTAGGGCCACGTGATGAATGGGATTTCACCACGCTAAGACCGCTCTTTGATGCATTTTCTCAAGGCCGTAAACGTCGACGCCGCTCAGAGCAACACGAGAAAAACTGGTTGCGTCTGGCTGGATTTGCCCTGCGACCAGGATTTGGCGACCCAACCGATCCTTGGCGTATGGAACAGATGTGGAATCTGTATCAACAAGGTATTCAATTCCAAAATCATCAAGGCTGGAGCGATTGGTGGGTATTTTGGCGGCGTGTTGCTGGCGGACTGAGGCAGGAGCAACAAGAAACGATTCTAGCGGATATCGCTAAGTATCTTCACCCGAGCGCAATCAAAAATCCCAAATCAGCTCAAGAAGCGCACGACAAAGGGTACGAAGCCATGGTGCGGCTTGCCGCTTCGCTGGAACATCTAGAAGTGGAAGATAAAGTATTACTTGCCACGTGGTTTTTGAACAAAGCGATTAATCAAACTCAATGTGAACAAGCACACTGGTGGGCCGTTGGGCGGTTAGCCTCTCGGACGCTACTGTATGGTAGTCAACATTCAGTCATCCCAAGAGCGCAAGTGGAACAATGGTTACCGAAGTTGCTTGATCAAAACTGGCAAAAAGAACCGATGATTGCCTTTGCCGCGGTAATGATGTGTCGCAAGACAGGAGATCGTCTTTTTGATATTAACGATGATGTTCGCCAGCTCGTTTTAGCCAAGTTAAAGCAGAGTAAAGTTCCAGAAACTTGGTTTACTTTGGTTAATGAAGTGCATGACCTGTCTGACACAGAATCCAAACGTGTCTTCGGTGATACTCTGCCAAGTGGGTTGATACTGCTTAAAAAATGAATCGACCTCATTTGACCACTCTCGTTGCTATGATGACGAGAGCGGTCAAAGATAACGTTGAATGTAGATTACAATTTCCTAAAAATCGCTTCGCAATCCGTTTGCTGCATGTATTTTGGCGCAGGATAATTCCAAAACGCTTCACGAAAAGCTTGTTTGGCCAATTCTGGAATATGCTCTGGCACGACCCCCTGTAACTGTTTAGGGATATGCAGTGTGTGATTGAGCTCTTTCACATACCCAATGAAGGCGTCCGCTTTCATTGAATCGGTCAAATGTGGATCGGTTATTTTGAGTACGTCGGCCAGTTTAGCCAGCTTATCTTTCGCCGCCTCTTTGGAGTATTCCAATACATGTGGCAACACAACCGCATTCGCTAAGCCATGCGGGAAATGGTATTTAGCCCCAACAGCATGGGCGATGGCATGTGTATACCCTAAACTGGCTTTGGTAAAAGCAAGTCCAGCGTAATAAGAGGCCAGAGCCATGTTTTGCCTCGCCGTCAAATTTTGGCCAAAGAACGCCGCTTTTTCCAAGTTATCGTGGATCAGTTTAACCGCAGCGATGGCATAGCGATCAGTCTCTGGCGTGGCATTACGTGATATAAAGGCCTCCACTGCATGCGTGAGTGCATCCAACCCCGTTTGCGCAGTAATATGAGTAGGCAAGGCCATCATCAGCATCGGATCTAACGCTGCAATAAGTGGCACAAGTTTCGGGTCAGTAATCGGTGTCTTTTGCTGAGTTTGAGGGTCAGAAACCACCGCAATGACGGTCACTTCAGAGCCCGTACCTGCCGTGGTTGGGATCACAAACAGTGGCGCAGGTGTTTTCCATACTTTTAACAGCCCCACTAAACGTTTGATCGACTTGCGGTTAGTAGCACAAGCGGCGATCACTTTTGCACAATCGATTGAAGAGCCGCCACCAATCGCGACAACGCCTTGGCACTTCTCCAATCGATACTGATGGAGGCCGGCTTCAACTTGATCATAAGTAGGATCAGGCAATACATGGTTAAACACCACACAACTGACACCAACGCGCTCAAACTCAAAGGTTAGTTTTTTTACATAACCAAGCTTTTCAATGCCTTGGTCTGTTACGACAAGCACGCGTTCAATACCCATCAAAGAAACCGAATAACAGAGTTGCTTGAGCGATTCTTTACCAATAAACAAGGTTGGCTTGGAGATGGGCAGAATCGCTGCGGCCAATTTGAGCACTTTCATGTATAGCTTATGCTGCCACTGCTGGTACTTGATCTCCATGATTGGTCTCGAGTTGTGAAGTTCTATTAGCTAGACTAGGCAATACAACGAGTTATCTCTACCTAGAAAGTCAAATTTTGCAAGATAAGGCAAATAATCGCTGATCATTATTAGATTTAACGCCAACTTAAGCTCGCATTTTAATGCAAACCTTGTAAAATCCACCTCGCTCACTTTTTATACTTATAATTGAAATCATTAGCTGAGTACTCTGCACATAATTTTATGTGTCATAAAATAATCGACACGTCGTTTGGCTTTCGTCTTTGAGGTGCATTCCCTGCACTCAAATGGCATTCAAAAATTGTATTTTATTCAACCAATTACTGTAGAAGTCATGAACGAAGATAAGTTTACCAATGTCTATCGCTTGCCTGGTTCATTGCAAATTCGCATAGCCACATGGCAGCAAACCTTTAAAGGCACTTCTGATTTAGTGCTTCATCAAGTATTAACTGCTAGAAATAATCAGTATAAACAGGCTGACTTTTGGCCTAAGGGCTGGTGTGTGAATCTGTTTGATGAGAGCGATATTTCCATTACGCAGCACGGTACCTACATTCAAACCAGTATGCGAACGATGATTGATCGCAAAATCTCGTATAAGCGCGTTTATCTCTCTCGACTACCTTTAGAAAAAGCCGAGCCCGCCTTGCTTCGCTTTAAGAAAGAGTGGATCCGCAACTACAATAATGTCGCCCAAGAGTATAACAAGAGGAAAAAGAAAGAGTTTATGGCCTTTGCCAGAGAAGAGGTCGAAACACTTTATCCTGCCATTCCTAAAGAACCTTTTGATAAAGCGCTATGGAACCGTTTAGTGGTTTCGATTGTTGGTCACGCCAATAAATTCAACAATCCTTACTTTGTTAAACATGCTGATTTTTAACGTAATAAAATTTAGCGTAATAAAAAAGCCAGAGTGGTTTCACTCCGGCTTTTTTGTCAGACATCGCAAATGAAAAGCACTAGCTGAATAACGTAGAATAGAAAAGCAATTAAGCGTAATTGGCATCCACTAATTCACCAGCAACAACTTTGCTCACTTCAGCACGATTTTCTAACCATTGTACAACCAACGCTTTATCTTCTTCTGTTGCTGAACGGTAGCGATCGGCTGCGCACACAAAGCCGTCAAAAATCTCTAATCCACCACCACCGAAACAAAGACCGATGTTATCAACGTAATCAATAAACTCATCAACGAAGAGATCGTATTGTTCAAAGTCTTTGATAGACGTTGTACAGCTAACTTCAAAACCGAGGATCGCAAATTCACCTAAAAACAGTTTCTTACGGATACGGCGGTTTTTATTTTCTAGCTTGTCGATTTTCATCATATTTTCTCTCTCTGTTTGAATGCGGCATTTATACACCTTTCAGCACCATTTCCAAAATGATTCTTTATATAAACCGCCACAAGCGGACACTTTCACAACAAATTGTTTCAAGATGTGCCAAGGCAAAACAAGTTAAAACAAGCCGCTCGTCAAGCTTAGTGACGTCAAATTAAAGTCAAGAAAATCATAATTATTGACTGCTTCGCAACTTAATCTAAAAACTTCGCACAACTTTTGAGCCTGCCACCCATGCACATTTTTATTTCATAGTGCATGGTTAAATCAGCTCATTTAGCCCTTGTAAATCGTATTTTTTGAGGTGGATTTATGTTTGATTTAAACGGTGAATGGCGATTGAGCTCACCCGAATATCCCGATATCCAAATCGCGATGACACTGCCCGGCGACCAGTATCATGCATTACTGCAAGCGGGTTTGATCCCTCATCCCTATTATGCATCCAATGAGTCTCAGGTTCAGTGGGCTGGCTTATGTCATTGGGTATTAACAAAAGCGATCACTTTAAATGCGGCAGACCTTCAGTGCCCAACCACTTACTGGAGCTGAATAAGGTCGATACGTTTGCTGATCTATGGATCAACGGACAGAAGGTTTTACAGTGCCATAATGCTTTTCAAACCTATACCGTTAATATTCGCCCTTATCTGCAAATTGGTGTAAATCATTTTGAATGGCGATTTGAACCTGCCGCTTCGGTAGCCAAGCAAAGAGCCGATGAGCTGCCCTTTCCCATTCCGTGGGCGCAAGGGAATAATCAACTTCCTCACATGAACACAGTGCGAAAACCTCAATGCCACAGTGGTTGGGATTGGGGTATATGCCTTGCTGTTTGTGGTATTTTTGCACCAATGCAATTAAAAACGGTACAAGAATATTCACTGCTGGGTGTGGATATTGAACAAGTTTGGCATGCTTTAACACACGTTACGCTGCACGTAAGAATACGGCATAGCGAATCGCTCTCCACACCCATCACACTTACTTTTGGCGATCAAACTATTACGATCGATAGTGAGGCTTTTTGCAACCAAAGCAGTGTGGATATTGATGTCCACCATCCGCATCTCTGGTGGCCAAACGGTTACGGTGACCCTTATTTATACACACTGTCTATTGCCATGGCACAGCAGCAGATCAGCCGCCAAGTTGGCTTAAGACGTCTCACGTTGCGCACTGAGCAAGATTCCATCGGCAGTGAAATGACCTTTATCGTGAATGAGGTCTCGATATCAGTGAAGGGCGCGAATTGGATACCAATGGATGCCATGCCAAGCAGAGTCAATTTTTCCCGTTATCAACAGCTGTTACGAGCCGCACAAGAAGCTCACATGAATATGATTCGTGTGTGGGGAGGAGGTGATTATGAACACGATCATTTTTATCAACTTTGCGACCAACTCGGATTATTAGTCTGGCAAGATCTGATGTTTTCCTGCGCACAATACCCTTCAACACCGAGTTTCTTAGAAGAGGTAAAGCAAGAAGTCACACAACAAATACAACGTTTGAAGCACCATGCTTGCCTTGCCATTTGGTGTGGTGATAATGAGGTGATTGGTTCATTAACTTGGTATCCAGAATCTCGAGAAAACCGTGAAAAATACCTAGTCAATTACGACCGACTCAATCGTTTTTTAGAAATCCTCGTCAATGAACAAGATCCAAGTCGCCGTTTTTGGGCAAGCTCACCTTGCAATGGTGAATTAGATTTTGGTGACGCTTGGCATGATGATAATAAAGGTGACATGCATTTTTGGGATGTGTGGCATTCAGGTAAATCCTTTGACGCTTACCATTCAATATCCCCACGATTTTGTTCAGAATTCGGTTATCAGTCTTGGCCTTCATTTAGTGAAGTGAAGCAGATTATCCCAGAAAGCGACTGGAATATCAGTGCGCCTCATTTTGAACATCACCAAAAGAATGCTCGTGGTAATAGCATCATCACCGAAATGTTTACTCGCTATTTCCGTTTCCCGAATAGCTTTCAACAGATGCTTTATTTGAGTCAAGTTCAGCAAGCCATGGCGATTAAAACGGCTGTCGAAGCGTGGCGGGCAACCTCACCGATTTGCCGTGGCATATTATATTGGCAACTCAATGACAACTGGCCCGTCGCGTCTTGGTCAAGTATTGAGTATTCTGGACGCTGGAAGCAATTACATTATCACGCCAAACGGTTTTATAACCCGCTTTTGGCCTGTTTTTCTGAAGATGAGAAACACCTATCACTGAGAGCCATTAATGATGCGCCCGATGAGCAATACCTTGTGGGTGACATATATTGGTTTGGATGGGAAGGAGAATTGCGAAAGCATTGGTCAATCAATGAACGACTGCCCCAAGAGAGTAACCAAATCGTGTGGCAACACACAATAAAGGATTTCACACCAGAAAAAGGCGCGATCTACTTTGTCAGTACAGATGGCCAACGGGATAATTTTTGGCTGCCGGATGTACCCAAACGCTTGCCCTTAAAATCGGCTCGCATATTGAGTGAATATCGTGCGGGCAGTCTCTGTTTGACCACTGACCGACCTGCACTTTACGTTCACCTAGAACATGACAACGTACTACAATTTTCTGACTCCAGCTTCTTTTTGCTCCCCAACCAAATGCGGACAATCGCCTTTAGATCAGACGATAAATCTCACTTAAACTGTACTATTTATCAACTGGCTGAATGAACTGAGCCGAATAAAGACAAACGCTCAGCCTTAAGGAAGGAAACGAAAAAGAGCTGCGCATCAAGCAGCTCTTTGCAAGCTAAACCATTTTTGCTAATGCATGTTAAACATTGGCTCATGTCAAACACTGACTAATGTTGAACACCAGATGGATTTTCACCAAATTCAGTCTGTTGATAAATATCTGCAAGGGTTTTTGCACGTTTTGCTGCCTTGCGTCGTTTCGTTGGTTCAAAGTATTGCTCGACCTGCTTCAATGTCTCTTCATGGTCTTGCGCGGATTGGACAAAGTCTGGGTTGGCTAACGCTTCTTGGCGAAGGCGGTTAACTCGTTCTAGCGTTTCCCACAACATATTTCACCTCCAACTTCACTGTGCATACATACAGCTTAGTAAAGAGTGACATAATGTCAAGCAATTAACTGTGGATTTATACAGTTAATTAAAATAAATGCTCATTATTTCAATGAGTCATTAATCTGCGAGGCCTCTTAAGGTGCGCACGTTGATTCTCGAAGCACCAACTTACCTAGATAGCGATGTATCTTGGCATCATCCGAGCCCTTCCCTTCAGCCAATTGTAGGGCCAAGGCTACTGCGTCCTTCGTCAGTTGCTCAATGGGAAGCGATATTGTTGAGAGATTGGGCACCGAATACGCAGCCGCAGGCTCATCATCAATCCCCATCACAGAGACCTGATTGGGTACCAAAATGGCATATTCGTAAAGTGCGCGCATTGCTCCTAGTGCCATATCATCGTTACAGGCAAAAATAGCGCTGAACTCACTCTGTTGTTCTAATAACCGTTGAACCGCGGCATAACCCGCCAGCATAGAATTATCACCTTCAACAACGAGCGTGTGATTGAGCTCAATACCAGCCTGCTGCAAGCCTGATTGGTAAGCAGCAAATCGCTGTTGTCCTGTATCACTGTCCAAAGGGCTAGTGATGCAAGCAATGCGACGATGGCCAAGTTCAAGCAAGTGATTAATCGCTAAAGAAGCGGCTTGATGCTGCTCAAAACCAAAACTATGCAAACCGACTTCTTCCAAGGTTCGATTGAGTACAATCAGTGGCACTGAAACATCAGATTGCAATGATGCCAGCTCATGATTCGACAAATGGCGGCTGTAAAGCATGATGGCGTCACAACGCTGAGTGAGCAATGAGCGCACTGCTGCTAATTCGCCTGCCGCGTTATCGTGACTGTCCATGACAAGTAAGGTCTTACGTGCTTGCTCGGCACCTTGTGCTGCTTGATGCAATAAGCTGCCAAAATAACTCCCTTGAAACTGAGGAAGTATCAGCCCAATCGCATTTGCACTGTTTGTGGCTAATGCTTGCGCCAACACATTAGGTTGATAACCCAAGGTGGACATGGCTTGTAAAACGGCTTCTCTCGTACTTGCTTTTACTTGGCCAGTTTGGTTGAGTACGCGCGATACGGTGGCTTTAGACACGCCCGCTGCTTTACAAACGTCATTGATTGTCGCCATGGTGACTCCTAATAAAAACCCCCGACTCTTGGAAGCCGAGGGAGTTTACCTAATTTCCTAAGCTGGATGAACGCTCTCAATCAACAATTATTATTGTTATTCTACGTTTATAATTGTTCGCCATTGGTTTTGATCACGGACTGATACCAGTAAAAGCTTTTCTTTTTACTGCGAGCCATTGAACCAGAACCATCATCGTGTTTGTCTACATAGATGAAACCGTAACGTTTTTTATATTCACCAGTGGTGAACGACACACAATCGATGCAGCCCCAAGGGGTGTAGCCCATGACATCAACGCCGTCTATAACAATGGCCTTCTTCACTTCTCGTATATGTGCTTGTAAATACTCAATCCGATAATCATCTTGCACTTGGCCTTGGCCTTGCTCATCGACTTCATCGATCGCCCCAAAACCATTTTCGACAATAAAAATCGGTTTCTGGTAGCGTTCATACAACTCAGAAAGCGCGTAGCGAAGCCCTACCGGGTCAATTTGCCATCCCCAATCAGACGCTGTGAGATAAGGGTTTAAGCGACTTTGTTTGAATAAACTGGTTGTTTCACCTTCAGCGTTGCGATCATCAGAGACAATATTCGTCATGTAATAGCTGATCGCAAGGTAGTCGGCACAACCCTTACGCAGTATCGCTTCATCGCCATCGAGCATATCAACGGTTATCGATTTTCGCTCCCATTCACGCCAAATATAACTTGGGTAATAGCCACGAACTTGCACATCGCTGAACAAGTACTTCTCTCTCATCATTTCTTGAGAGCGGATCATATCTTCTGGACGACACGACGCGGGATAAAGCGGCATCATATGAATCATGCTACCCATTTGAAATTGAGGGTTGATCTTATGACCGAGATCAACCACTAAAGCACTGGCAATAAATTGGTGATGCATGACTTGGTACATCACCTGCTCTGGGTTGTCATGTTCAGTGAAGATCACCCCTGAGTTACAGTAGCCAAACAGTGGGAATTCCCAATTTCGCTGGTTATTGATCTCATTGAAGGTAATCCAGTATTTCACTTTCTGTTTATAACGCTCCATCACCACTTGGCTAAAGTTAACGAAGAAATCCACAAGCTTGCGATTTGCCCATCCCCCGTATTGTTGTACAAGGTGGAATGGCATCTCAAAATGCGAAAGCGTAATAACTGGCTCAATGCCGTATTTCAGCAATTCATCAAAAAGATCATCATAAAATTGTAGCCCTGCTTCATTGGGCGAGACTTCGTCACCTTGTGGAAAAATACGAGTCCAAGCAATTGAGGTTCTAAAACATTTAAAACCCATCTCAGCAAAAAGTGCAATGTCACCTTTGTAATGACTATAAAAATCAACGGCTTCATGGTTAGGATAGAAATAATTTGCATCCACACCGGAGGTCATCACCCTAGGTACTTCATGCGCTCCTTTTGAGAGCACATCGACAATGCTGACTCCTTTTCCACCTTGGTTCCATCCACCTTCAACTTGATGTGCTGCTACAGCCCCACCCCATAAAAAATCTTTTGGAAAACCATTTGTTGCCATCGCCATCTACCTCGTCTTCATTTGCTGACTCAACGTACCCTTATGTCGATCTAATATGCTATTTCACGCCACGTGGACACGTTATATAGAAATACATCATCGCTTTGCTACTTTGCGTGACATCATAAACGATTATCGGAAAAATGTAACCGGTTTCGGAAACCGGTTACATTTAAATTAATAATTCTAATGTTCTCTGAAGAAAATACGCACTATTTGTTACTGACAAGTGGCAAACAGAGACATTCCGTAGCACTTTTGCTGTGACTACTGTATGCTTGCGCCTTTCCGCAACGTGATGCGGATCACTTCCTTATTTACATATCGAGACATTTTAATGAGTTTTGCCTCTCTGGGTTTATCCCACGCCATCCTGAAAGCCGTTGCTTCTCAAGGTTACGAAACACCATCGCCAATTCAGGCGCAAGCTATTCCAGCCGTTCTTGAAGGCAAAGATGTGATGGCAGCGGCCCAGACAGGTACCGGAAAAACCGCAGGATTTACCCTGCCCATTTTGGATCTATTAGTTAAAGGCTCAAAAGTAGGCCCCAACCAAGTGCGTGCATTAATTTTGACGCCGACACGTGAATTAGCCGCGCAAGTTGCCGACAATGTGGCAACTTACGGACAAAACCTTCCACTACGCTCTGAAGTTATTTTCGGCGGTGTGAAAGTTAACCCACAGATGATGAAAATGCGTCGTGGGGTAGATATTTTGGTCGCGACACCGGGTCGACTTTTGGATTTATACAACCAAAATGCGATTAAATTTAACCAATTAGAAATTTTGGTCTTAGACGAAGCGGATCGCATGTTAGACATGGGCTTTATTCGTGACATTAAAAAGATCCTTGCACTGCTGCCAGCAAAACGTCAAAACCTACTCTTTTCGGCCACTTTCTCTGATGAAATTCGCCAACTTGCGAAAGGGTTAGTTAACAACCCAGTCGAGATTTCGGTTACGCCACGCAATAGTACCGCTAAAACCGTCAAACAGTGGGTACATCCTGTAGATAAAGCGAAAAAACCAACGCTATTGATTCAACTAATCAAAGAAAATAATTGGCAACAAGCGTTGGTATTTACACGAACTAAACACGGCGCTAATCGCTTAACCGCACAACTTGAAGGCAGTGGCATCAGCGCCGCCGCGATTCATGGCAACAAAAGTCAAGGCGCACGTACTAAGGCATTGGCCAATTTTAAAAGTGGTGAGATCCGCATTTTAGTAGCAACGGATATTGCCGCTCGCGGCATTGATATTGACCAATTACCACAAGTGGTAAACTTTGAATTGCCTAACGTCCCTGAAGATTATGTTCACCGAATTGGCCGTACAGGCCGCGCAGGCGCTGAAGGAAATGCAATCTCTTTGGTCTGCGCCGATGAAACAAAAGACATGTTTGCCATTGAGCGCCTTACCCAAAATTTACTAGAACGAATTGAGGTTGAAGGCTTTGCGCCAGTGAACAAATTACCGGCATCTCCTTCGCTACAACCGATTAAAGCGAAAAAGCCGAAAAAGAACAAACCAGAACATAATGACGGACAGCGCTCTGGTGATGTAGCAAAAGGTCACAGCATAAGCGCGAATACCAAAACTAATGACAGAAAGCCGAAAGCGGCCAATTCCACTCGTTCAAACAGTAACAAACCAAGTGCAAACCAACCCACGAGAAGCGGATCGGCTGGACAAAATAGACCTCGTAGAGCAAACAAAATCGCGGCGAGCTGATATTACTCACTGACTACGACTCTCTGATTAAA
Source organism: Vibrio sp. 1151_11 (assembly GCF_029478525.1). Lineage (NCBI taxonomy): Bacteria > Pseudomonadati > Pseudomonadota > Gammaproteobacteria > Vibrionales > Vibrionaceae > Vibrio > Vibrio sp. 1151_11. Next base: position 26,352 of record NZ_SHMN01000010.1, read on the forward strand.
AAGTAAAGGCCACTCTCATCTAGTGGCCTTTTTGCTTTTACGCGCCTTTGGGCGGTGTGAATGCGGTTAGAGGAAGTGGCTCTCCTATATATTTCTCTATTTTCACAATTGAAGAGTTACCAGCACAGCCATTGGCTAACCTTGAAGTAGGTATGTCAGCGGTCAGTACGTTGCATCCTCCGTTTTTACATAAACCATGAGGTTTATCAAAATCGGGCCATGCCCCTTCATGAATACAGACCGAACCTTGCTTAATTCCATCCGTGATCAGCGCGCCAACTAAGACTTGGCCACGTTGATTATAAGCACGGACAAGATCGCCATCTTTGATCCCTCGAACTTTTGCATCTTCTGGATGAATCCAGATCGGTTCACGGTTTGCTATCGCATATTGCTCGCGTAGTGCCGCATAGTTTAACTGGCTATGGAGACGATGAGCCGCATGCGATGTCATCAATTGCAGTTCATCGGCTTGAGCATTCCCCACCCACTCCGTTGGCGGCATCCACATAGGATGTGGCGGGCAATCGCTATATTTGAAGCCTTCGATGGTTTTGGAGAAGATCTCAATCTTGCCACTTGGTGTACCAAGAGGGTTCAGGATAGGATCCTCTCTGAAAGAGGAATAACGCACAAACTTCGCGTTCGCTTCGTTCCATTTCATCTCAATGAGCTGATTTTGTTTCCAAAAATAGCTGAAGTTAGGCATTGCAATCCGATTCTGGCGACCGATAGCTTGAGCTCCTTTATAGAAACCAGCCAACCATTCCATTTCGGATTTATTTTCCGTATACACTGCACGTCCGCCCGGTTTTAACAGCTCCGCCATATCAGCAAATACATCAAAATCATTTCGCGCTTCAAATTGAGGCTCAATTGCCTGTTTCATCGGCACTAAATGTTGATTGCTATAATCCCCTGTCATTGTGAGATCATTACGCTCAAATGATGTCGTGATGGGCAGTACAATATCAGCGTGTTTTGCGGCCGCAGTCCAATAAGGCTCAGAGATAACGATGAGTTCCGGCTTTTGCCACGCTTTAATCAAACGGTTGGTATCTTGGTGATGAGTAAAGTTTGCACCGCCTGCCCACCAGATCATTTTGATGTTAGGAAATGTTTTCTCATGCCCGTTGTGTTGATATTGACCGGATGGGTTTTCCAACGCTTCAACAATACGAGCCACAGGAAAACTATTTACTGCTCCAGAAACGGCCCAATCATTACCCGCAGATGAACCACCATCAATGGCCGCTGATATAGCAGGTAAAACACCTGCAGTCCGCGTTGGGTTACCGCCATTGGAATAGTGATATGAAAAACCAAACCCACCACCGGGTAAACCGATCTGCCCTAGCATTGCAGCCAGAGTGACAAGCATCCAGTGTTTTTGTTCACCATATTGCTGACGTTGGATTCCCCAACCAGCCATGATCATGGTTCTATTTTTGCTAAAAATATCAGCCAATAGCTCTAGTTGTTTGGCAGGAACGCCACAAATTGCCTCAGCCCATTGTGCTGTCTTTGGCGTGCCATCAGAATGACCTAGCAGATAAGCTTCAAACTTGTCGTAACCAGCGGTGTATTTATTCAAAAATTCGAGGTTATGTTGGCCCTTTTCAACTAATGAGTGGGCGATCCCCAACATCATCGCAACGTCAGTACCAGGATGCGGTGCAATCCACTGAGCGTTTTCACCAAAAAATTCGATGGTTTCCGAACGCATAGGATCGATAGCGATAATGGTTTTTTTAGAATGTTTGAGTTGATTAAAAAACTCAAGCCCCGCGCCGTCGGTACTGCTCCATGCTATTTTCAGTGTATTAATAGGGTTAAGCCCCCAAAGCACCACAACATCACTACTTTCAAGTACAACAGGGTAAGTTGTTTGTTGTTCATACACTTCTATTGAGCCTACAACGTAAGGCATGATGACTTGCGCAGCACCCGTAGAATAATCACCTAAATGACCCGAATAGCCTCCCGCCATACTCATATAGCGTTGCAGTAGGGTTTGGGCTTTATGTAAAATCCCACTGGATCGCCAGCCGTAAGAGCCCGCAAAAATTGACTCGGCTCCATAAGCAGTGCGAATACGGGCATGCTGTTGGTGGATTAATTGCAGCGCTTTTTCCCAACTAACGCGGACGAACTCATCGTCTCCTCGTTTACCATCTGGCATATGGGGATTGGCTAGAAAACCTTTACGCACCATCGGGTATTTGACCCGCGCTTGAGTATGCACTTGATCTGGCGCTGAGGTTTGTAGACTATTGGGTACGGTTTGCGGCAATGCATTCTTGGAGGAAATAATTTTCCCATCCTTAACTTCAACCAGCATAGCGCCCCAACGCCCAGCAGTCAGTACACCAGCTCCTCGCGGTGCGGAAGCGAGAACTGGCATAGGTTTAACCGAAAAAATAGCGACCGCACCTGCAGTTGCACCAGCGCTTTTTAGAAAACTTCGACGTGTGAGAGTAGTCATCACTGAATCCTTATTTCATTTTTTATTGGGCAACAACATCTTTCGCATTATATTGGAAATATTTCGTGAGGATTTCTAGATCCTCTGCGGAAATAGAGGTACGGTCCCCCATACTTTTTGCCACAGAAGGCCACGCGTTAACCGTAAAATGGTTACTCGGAATTTTGGCATGACATGTTGAACAGTAAACATTGTCCAATTGCTCAGCGTATGCCCAAAGCGAATCCATTTTACCCAACACTGGCGTGTCGATGTCCCCGGCAAGTGTTACTTGACGCCACTGATTTCCGTAGGCATCTTCGTTATACTCCTTTACGCTCAATGCTTTTTGCCCTGCTTCAGTTAACATAGCAATCACAGCACGCTTACCTTCACCCATATACAAGACTTGTTCTGCACCTTGCATCTGATAACCACTCAATTCAACGGTGCGCTTGCCATCGCTTTCATTCAATACTTTCAGCGGCGTCGCTGGATTGATCGTTCCGAAATCAGAAATGGGCGTAGATTGCATCGCATAAACAATAGAAGTGCCCACAGGGGTTAACTTTGCCTCTTCGACCAAATGGGCTAATGCTTGGCTGTCCATTTTGACTTCAGGAAGCATGTGCGCCACACCTTTATGGCAATCAATACAGGTTTGATTATTGTCGATACCGTACTGATGCATTTTTTGTGCTTGCGCCGTTTGGTCGTAAATCTCCATCGCATCTTCACTGTGACATGAACGACAGGTCGCAGAATCGTTCGCTTTTAATTGCGCCCAGACAGTTTCAGCCATCTCGGCTCGATGCGCTTCATACTTTTCAGGTGTGCTGATCTTCTTGGTAATAAACTCATGATAGATATCTTTGGACGCCCTGATTTTAGTGACTAAATAATCCATAGTATCAGTGGGTATATGGCAATCAGCACATTCTGCACGGATGCCTTTGGCATTGCTGAAGTGTACCGAGCCTTGATACTCCTGAAAGGGTGCTTGCATAGTATGACAAGAGAGACAAAATTCCGTACTCGACGTTTTTTCTAAGATGACATGAGTTCCTCCAAGGCTTAACCAACCGAGCAGCACCCCAATAGCAAGAACTCCCACTATCATTCTTTTTTTAATATTCATTATTCCTCACAAATCTCAACGGATGTGGTTTTGACAGAACACGTTGCATTTATGTGATGCGCATCGTATTCCATAAGGAAATCATACCCCCAAAGAGGGATGTCAACTTGACAGTAGTCAATTTAGACAAGGAACAGGCGTGACCTATGTCACCTTTCCTATAAATTGATAAAATAGAAAATAAATAGCCACACAGATGATAGAAATTAAAAATACATAAAACACAACCGATTGATATTAAAAATAAAAGATAAAAACCCCAAAGATAGGCAGAGCCTTATCACTGATAATGTTTACTAAAAATGGTTTGAAAAGTAACAAAAATCACGAATAACCTGCTCAGATTCCTAATGCTCAATTATTTTAAAATAAATGCTTTACTTTGATTGAGGACCATGCGATTATGTGTCCGCTCTGTTGAACAGGGTTATTAATGTAACAAGTAAGCCAAAGTTCCCTTTCAGATTCAATTCAAAGTGTCCTCTAGTTTCATGGTCTCATTTAAATAATTCGTCTCAAAGCAACACCTGTATTTTAAAATTTTTTATTTTTATAAGGGACATAACATGTCTAACACTACTACTGGCACTGTAAAATGGTTCAACGAAACTAAAGGTTTTGGTTTCATTTCTCAAAGCAACGGCGGTCCAGATGTATTCGTACACTTCCGCGCTATCGCTTCTGAAGGTTTCAAAACTTTAGCAGAAGGCCAAAAAGTATCTTTTGTTGTAGAACAAGGTGCTAAAGGTCCTCAAGCTGCTAACGTACGTGCTGAATAATTTCGCATGAATGTGTGAGCGTTGGCACCACGCCAGCGCTCTTATTTTTACCTAGATTATAAATTATAGTTATCAACGTTATCGCTCAAACTTCTGCTCCGTTCCCTCTGCTTATCCCGTTCGAACATTCAGCCATTTTTGCATAAACCGTTTTGACAATCCTATTTCTATCTATGTAATATTTTCATTTTTACAAAGGAGATCTACTATGTCTCGTACAACTGGTAGAAAGCGTTTTTGGTTTGCTAAATCTAAAGCAACACAAAAATTACGCTCACTATGAATATTCATTTTAATATTAAACATTGCTCTTGGAATGCGACTATTCATCAACTTAATAGTGACATATTGACACGTCATATATTAAGTCAGATAAATTGCAATTTAGACACTCTTCATCTCAATTTTATTTATGATGAAGAATCTTCTCAAGGACAAATATTGAATGCTGATGACAAGCTTATTGGCCATTTTAATATCATCGATTAATACCCAAACACTTTAATAGCCGCCGTTAAAGTTATTTGGGCATTATTCACTTATCTCAGTTTTGCTAGCACTATTTTCTGATCTAATTCGTTGTGATAGTCTTTATAATCTAAACCTACTTCAAAAATGAATTCTGTCACTAAAGTGCGAACACAATCTACCAGCTCTTTCGCATTCCATGGTTTCTCAAAATACCTATTTACACCTGCAGTGTTAATCGCATTGATCGTATCTGTGTGTGTTGCTTGCCCTGTTAACAGAATTTTCTTTGTTTTCTTAAATCTGGAATCTGCTGCGACCTCGGTTAATAATTCGACTCCTGTCTTTCCTGGCATCACATGATCTGACATCAGCAGCGCAATATGCTCACCTTGTTCGTCAAACTCATCCATTAGATCCAATACTTCATAAGCCGATTCACAATCTTCAATATTCAACCAAGAAGTGAGTGGTTGAAGATCTTGCAGTATCGCACTTAATACTTCCCTTTGATCATCGACACAAATGATATTAAGCTTCTCCATAATCGCTCTCCGTGGGTAATTTAATTCTAAATATTGTTCTTTCATTGTCACTTTTGAGTACGACATTTCCACCATACCCAGAAACAATGCGTTTCACTATTGATAACCCTAGTCCCAAACCAAACGACAACCCTCCTTTTTTGGTGGTGAAGCTTGGTTGGAATATTTTCCGTCTAGTGGCTTCGTTAATTTCAGGACCATTATTAGCAATGGTTACCAATATACGTTGTTTACTTAATTTGGTTTGTATCTCTATCATTGGCTCTGCTATGTTAGCCATCGCATCACAGGCATTTTTGATGATGTTTACCCAAATTTGTACCAGCTCTGTCTGAGATCCTTTAAATAAGGGTAATGCAGCTGGCCTAATACGGACACTGACACGTCGTAAATCACTCTGTAATAGTGCCAATGCTCGATTGATCGTATCGTTAATATCGAACTCTTCATCTTGAGTAATTTCAGTTCGGCCCAGTTGTTTTACTGATTTAACAATGCCAACAGTATGTTTAGAGGCCAAACGTAAATCATGCAAGTCACGGCCCATTTGCCAATAACGGATAGCTAAATGTGGATTTTTCAGCCAGTGCGAAGATAAGTAGTCTTCTGGAACCGCTTTTGCTAAATCTCTTGCCACATTTTTAGGCAGGGCGTATTGCTTTTCGAAAAGAGCACCTCGCCTTCTAGCTTCGTTTGACGATACTTTCTGACCATACATCAAGCCAAAATCGAAAAATAGGCTCGCTTCAGGATGAACCTCTTCGAGCAGCTCCATAAACAGTACTTCTAATCGCTCAGATTTGCTACTCACTACCCCGATGGCATTGTTCAATTCATGGGCAATGCCCGCCGCTAACTGGCCTAAGGTCGTCATTTGCTCAGCCGAATATAACCTTTCTAATGCTTTTTCTTTTGCCACTGATTCTTGAGTTGCACGTCGTTGACGGCGGGATAATTCATTCACAATAACGGGGGTAAACTGGGCGGTTAAAGGTCCATATTGATCTTCTTCTAAGACGGCCGTAGTTCGGTCGATCCAGGCAAGCTCTACCGTAGATTCAGCCACCACTGTTGAAGAAGCTATCCATTCACCAGAAAAAAAACTGTGCACGCCAATAAAAGCACCCGCACCGGCTGAAAAAACTTTTATCGGTTTATCGCCTTTTTCATTGTAATAGCCACTCAATTCTCCCGACCATACGAAATAGAGTCGATCATTATAACCTTCTTGCTCAATGACAATACTTCCCGAAGGCAGTTTCACCATCCGTTCAGGATGGCGAAAATAACGATCAATGAGTGCAACAAGTCTTTTATCCGACATAATGCTACCTAACCGATATGACCAACCGCATGAAGTAACCAAACCATAACAAAACTGAGCAGCACCCCAATCACACCGAGGACAACCCCTACTTTAGCCATTTGGTTACTTTGAACGTGCCCGGTAGCATGCGCCAACGCATTAGGTGGTGTACTGATAGGTAATGACATACCAAGTGATGCAGCAAAGGTAACCACGAGAATCAACGTAATTTCTCCACCTAATGGAGTAAGCGAAGTCATTGAAGCGCCAAGCGCGGCCATAATCGGCATTAATAAGTTCGCGGTGGCGGTATGTGACATAAAATTGGCCATAATGAGGCACAAAAATGCCGCACCAAATAAAACAACGTAAGGTGAATACTGTGCAAAAGGAATGCTGTTCACCACTAGTTGCGCTAACCCCGTTTTGTCTAATGCAAGTCCTAGCGCAATACCACCAGACACTAACCACAGCACATCCCAAGAAATTTTCTTTAGATCTTCTTTGTTGATGATGCCAGTAAGAGAAAAGACAGCCACAGGTATCAGTGCAACAGTATAAGAGTTCATACCATGGGTTGAGCCCATCAACCAAAGAAGAATGGTCAGAGCAAAGGTGACATACACAATAATGGCTTTTGGTGTTTTTAAAAATTTACCTTTAATGGTCAATTCAATTTTTTGTTGCTCTGCTTTAAACATGGCGCTAATCAATACCCACGCGAGTGCCATCATTATGATCACAAACGGCACCCCAAAGGCCATCCATTCACCAAAGGTAATTAAATTTTCACCGACCAGATATTTCAATGCGATCGCATTGGGAGGAGTACCTATTGGCGTACCTATACCGCCAATATTAGCGGCGACAGGAATACACAAAGCAAAAGCAATTCGCCCTGGATCTTTTGGGCCAAACACTGCGATGACTGGCGTTAAGATGGAAAGCATCATCGCTGTTGTTGCGGTATTGGACATAAACATCGAGAAGATGCCAGTAATTAACATCAAGCCTAACATGACATACTTAGGGTTCTGGCCAAATGGTTTGAGCAGCACTCGGGCAAGGTTGACATCCAAGCGATACTTAGTGGCGGCCATGGCTAAGAAAAAGCCACCCAAAAACAACATAATAATTGGGCTGGCAAACGTCGCCATGATATCAGTATGTTTTAGCAAGCCACCAAAATGAGCTTCTCCCTCAGCAAGCCTCATAAACCAGATACCTTTATCCGATACCATTAGGAGCTCTAGCACGATCACGACTACCGATGTGGCATAGATTGGGATCGGTTCAAATACCCAACAAAGAGCGGCGAGCAAAAAGATGGCAATCACTCGCTGCTGTATTACGGTCATCCCTTCAAAAGGGAAAGCGGTCATAGGCAACAATAAAATAAGTAATGGAACTAAAATAGGGATGATAAATTTTAAGTAAGGACGCACCATATAAACTCTTCCTGAGTACTCATAGAAACGATAATTAGAGGTGTACTTGAATCTCGAACAACGTTGCTATTATGTTACAGTTACTCAGCAAAAAGTTTGGTGTTAGATCAATGAACAACGATTACCACTAAGGCAAATACTCAGAATGAGGGGTCGCTTGCAAATCCTCTCACCACTCTTAGGTGTTAAACCAATAATCAACCACCCTCACATCATTAAAATTAATCAATCGTTTTATCTTTGCACAATCAAACATCTGCTACTTTAATAGTATAGGTATCGTCAATTTATAGATAACATGATAATATCCGCGACCAATTAGGATGTAGATCACATTGTCGGTAAATGGATGTTGTTCGCTCAAGCGACTTTTGACAAAAACAATCAAAGGTAACTCATTCATGTTTTTAAAAAATCTATCCATCAGACAGAAAATTGCAGGCTCATTTAGCCTCATCGCTTTAATCAACATCCTCTTCGCTTGGTTTTTATATAGCGAACTCCAAGAAGTCAAAAGTCAGTTGGTGAATTTTGCCGACGATACACTGCCTGCACTACAACACGTAGATTCAATGGGAGATAAACTCTCCTATTGGCGTCGTACGCAGTTTGCTTCCTTGCTCACCGATGATATAAATGAAGTGAAACAACGCCTAGTGACTAGCCGTCAATTACAACAAGAGATTGATGCTGGTTTAAAACAGTATGGAAAAAGTGTTTGGCCAGGAGAAGAGGAGCAAACATTCAAGAGTTTGATGGCTAATTGGGATAGTTACACAACGATCATGACTCAGTTTAATCAGGCTTTAGCGAACAATGACAAAAATAGTGCGCATAAACTGTTAAACCAATCTCTCGATAATTTTCGTTATATTGAAGCCGACATAAAAACGCTGATTAGCATCTTGCAAAAAGCAATGGATGGCAACAAAAGCTATATTCTTAAAGCTGTTGACACACTGAACACTTCATCAAGTATCAGTAATGTTTCCATTATCGTCGTCATGGTCATTATCACCCTCTTCTTGACTCGCATAATTTGTGGACCTTTACGATTAGTTGTTGACCAAGCAAACGCGATTGCAGAAGGTAACTTAGCAAAACAGATCGATCGTAATGCTATTGGCAATGACGAATTAGGTGAACTTGCCGATGCCTCACAAAAGATGCAGAACAATTTACGTCAACTGATCGAAGAGATCATCTCCGCTGTAACACAACTGAGTAGTGCTGTGGAAGAGATGAGTCAAATCTCCAATATCTCAGCTCAAGGTATGAAAGAGCAGCAATATCAGATCACACAAGTCGCAACAGCGATGACGCAAATGAAAGCCGCAGTGGCCGATGTAGCACGCAACACGGAAGACTCAGCATCACAAGCAAGTAGTGCCAACACTAAAGCCAAAGAGGGTGCGACAGACAATGCCGCGATGGTGAGCTCCATTCAACAAGTGGCTACAATTATTGGTCAGGCTGGCGAAACCGTTGCAAATTTAGAACAACAATCCACACAAATTAACGTGGTACTTGACGTTATTCGTAACATCGCTGAGCAAACAAACCTATTGGCACTGAACGCTGCGATTGAAGCAGCCCGCGCTGGTGAATCTGGCCGAGGCTTTGCTGTTGTTGCCGATGAAGTGCGCACCCTTGCGGGGAGAACTCAAGCTTCAACTGGCGAAATCACAACCATTATTGAAAAATTACAAACCATGGCAGGTGAAGCAAAAGAAGCAACCGAACGTTCGCGCGTCAGCATTGACTCTTGCGTCGTTCAAGGAACCCACTCGCAGCAATTGATGGTTTCAATTGAAAACTCAGTAGCTCAAATTGCGGATATGGGAACACAAATCGCCAGCGCTTGTAGTGAACAAGATTCCGTTGCCGATGAACTAAGCCGCAACATTGAAAATATCCATACGGCTTCACAAGAAGTCGCGCAGGGTTCAGAACAAACGGCGCAAGCTTGCCACGAACTCAGTCAATTATCGGTCACATTGCAAGACGCAATGGGGCGTTTCAAACTTAACTAAAATAGAGTTAGCCCCTAACGGGGCTTTCTTGTTTTTACTTACCTAGGAGATAGAATGAATTTCAAAGCCTCTTTTCTTACACTGTCAATTGCCATGGCTTTACCCTCTTTTTCAGCGACTTCTGCACCTTTAAGCCTTAACGTCAGTGAGCCTTCTATACAAGAAATTCAGCAATCCAATACTTGGCTTGAGATCGATCTTGGCCAATTCAAACAAAATATTGAGCAGTTTAAGAGCCACATCAACAGCCAAACTAAAATTTGCGCCGTGATGAAGGCTGATGCTTACGGCAACGGTATTCGCGGTTTAATGCCAACTATTCTCGCGCAAGGGATCCCTTGTATCGCAATTACCAGTAATGCAGAGGCTAGAGCCGTACGTGAGAGCGGGTTTAAAGGCCAGTTGATGCGTGTTCGCTCTGCGAGCATTGATGAAATCGCACAAAGTGTCGAGTTAGATATCGAAGAGATCATCGGTAGTAAAATACAAGCTGAGCAACTCGCTCAGCTAAGCCAGCAAAAAGGTAAAACGATAAGAGTACATTTGGCATTAAATGATGGCGGTATGGGACGCAATGGTATCGATATGTCAACCGATGCAGGAAAACAAGAATCGATTGCGATTGCTACTCAAAGTGGCATACAAATTGTTGGGATAATGACGCATTTCCCCAATTACAATCCAGACGAAATCCGCAGTAAGTTGGCCAGTTTTAATACCAATTCAGCTTGGTTGATTCAGCAAGCAAACCTAAAACGCGATGAACTGATTTTGCATGTTGCCAACTCCTACACTGCTCTCAATGTACCAGAAGCACAACTTGACATGGTACGTCCTGGTGGCGTCCTATATGGCGACTTACCAACTAACCCGGAATATCCGTCAATCGTCTCATTCAAAACACGTATTGCGTCATTGCATCATCTTCCTAAAGGAAGCACCGTTGGCTATGACAGTACATACCGCGTAACCAAAGAGAGTGTTTTGGCAAACCTGCCTGTTGGCTATTCGGATGGTTACCCAAGAAAAATGGGCAATCGCGGTAACGTATTGATTAACGGTCAACGAGCAAAGGTGGTTGGAGTAACTTCAATGAACACCACATTGGTTGACGTAACCGATGTGAAAGGCGTCCTTCCTAATCAGGAAGTCACCTTGTTTGGCGCGCAAAAGCAAGGCCGAATCACTGTCAGTGAGCTGGAAGAAAATGCAGAGCTCATATTCCCTGAACTGTATACGATTTGGGGAACGGCAAACCCTCGTTTCTACATCCACTAAGCCAAGCCCACTTATTTATCTTTTGGTCCGTGAGTGTTTTGCACTCACGGTATCCCCTTTTAATTCACCGCTCGTTGTTCCTATTAACCCCTTTATTTTTCAGGCATAATCGGCCCGTTCCTTTTATTTCATATGGATGCGCATGCGACCGATTAAATCCCCTATATTCTTGGCTGTGTTAACTCTACTCTTAGCCATGACCACCATTCAATCTGGCGCGTCACTAGCCAAGCAGTTATTTCCTATTGTTGGCCCAGGTGGAACAATTGCACTGCGCGTTGGTCTCTCTGCATTAATACTGTTAATGATTTTTCGCCCATGGCAGTTACGACTTTCTCTTTCACAATGGCGCTCAATGATCATTTACGGAGCAAGCCTAGGTGGCATGCAACTGATGTTCTATTTTGCTATTGAACGAATTCCTCTTGGTATTGGGGTTGCGTTGGAGTTTTCTGGGCCATTACTCATTGCATTCCTCTCATCTAAACGCAAAAAAGATCTGATTTGGGTTGCGCTTGCTATTCTGGGTATTGTTTTTTTATTGCCCGATCTAACGGGTGTCGATGCACTTGATCCGATTGGCGTTGCACTGGCTTTAGCGGCTGGCGGATGCTGGGCAGCCTACATATGGTTTGGTCAAAGGGCGGGGAGTGTCGGTTCTGGAGGCGCAACCGTTGCGATAGGGATGACAATTGCGGCCCTGTTTGCGTTTCCAATCGGCGTTGTATTATCAGAGGCGTCTATTTTTACGTGGTCAATACTGCCTATGGCGTTATCTGTCGCGATTCTTTCAAGCGCCGTACCTTATTGCCTAGAAATGTCGGCTTTAAAGCGTTTGTCTACACAACACTTTAGTGTGTTAATGAGCTTAGAGCCCGCCATCGCCGCATTAGCTGGATTAATTATTCTTCAAGAACAATTAAGCTTAACGCAATGGATCGCCATTACGATGATCATCACTGCCTCAATGGGTAGCACGCTATCGGCGAAGAAATAAGGTGAACCGTTCAAAATAGTTCGGCACTACTGTCCCCCTCTTCGTTTTCAATGAATACACCGCTACGCAACAAGTCTTCATAACATTGTACTTGATTGCGGCCGTGGTTTTTGGCGAAGTAGAGTGCTTTGTCTGCTCTATCTAAAATCGTTGAGAGATATTCTCTTGGCGAGATAGAGCAGATACCAATGCTAAGCGTGATATGTTGAACCTGAGGAAAACGAAACTGCTCGATGTGCTGTCTAAACCTCTCGGTTCTGTTTAGCACGACCTCATACTCACTGGCAGGGAAAATAATGACGAACTCTTCTCCTCCAAACCGAAACAGTTGTTCTTGATTAAGAAAAAAATTCTGCATTTGCTGAGCCACCAAGAGCAAAACTTCATCGCCAATCAGATGGCCAAAATTATCATTGATCCGTTTAAAATGGTCGAGATCAATGATGGCAACCCAAGGCATCACTGAGCCTACTGTCGTCGTTTCAGGAAGCACATCAAAGCTAAGGCGCAACCTATCCTCTAACGTCCTTCGATTCAACAACCCTGTCAGCTTGTCACGCTCATTTTCATGCAATAATAAAACGTAATTTTGGTAAATTTTAACAAAGCCTTCAATAAGCATTCGATATTGTTTGGGCGGAACTTTTAGAATCAGAGACAACCTAGCAGAAAAACTATCGTTGATCGCAATAGGGTAAATGCAATGGTATCCGTTTGTACCTAAATCTTCTATTTTGGGCTCGATATCAGAATGGTTATGTTCATAACTTGGAACCGTCTCGCCCTCATATTCCCAGTTAATTTCAAATTTTCCAGGTATACGGCTACAGATAGTAGCTTTTGCAATGACATAGGAATGAGGTCCAATGTAATGTTCTAAGCAGGCCGATTTCAGAGGCAACATCTCGACTAGAGCGCTGATGACACAATAACCCAATGACACCGCATTTTTCTGCCCCGTAATTTCAACAACAGATTGGAGAATTTTATCGTCCATGCGCCCTCCCGAACATCTCTTATGATCAGTATAGGAAAGAATGGGTAGCGCGATGTTACAAAGTTTGTATCAATTAAATAATTTTCGAGTACTGTAGAACGAATAAAAAGCAGCCTAGGCTGCTTTTTATTCGTTTATTCGTTACTTTCTATTACCCAATTTGACTTTGCCATTTGAACCAAACCATAACGCTTGAGCGCGGCGACGCCCCAATAAGATTGGTCCATCATCGTAAAATAAGAAATTTTTCCAGTATTTTTTAAATACCGACCATTGGGTTTCGATAATATTGTACTTTTCATAACAAAAATAAACGGTCACGTCATTTTGCCAATCAATATGGGCCAAAATATCAACGGGTAATGATTCATCGTCACTTTCCCATTCTTTCATCCAACTGATTTCATTGATCCAACTGCCTGCTTTGCGAGGCCAATCTTGAGAACTTAACCTCTCTGAATCTGGGCTTTGAGCACTGATATTTTCCAGCCAAAACTGAGCCGCTCGGGCTTGAGACATGGGTTTAATATGCACCAGATCTTGCTCAGGAACTGGCATTGATTGGTGAGTGAAAATCCATTTTCTTTGGTATTGATCCAAAGGCAAATACGACATTGAATTTCCTTAATGTTTTAGCTGGCTTGCGAATATAGCCGCTTTACTTTTAAAACGATAACCCATTAGCTTGGACGCCAATCAGCATTAACCAATGCTGTTAGGTTGTGATCTTCCCATTGGCCATCAATGAGCAAATAATTTTTAGCGTGACCTTCGGCCTGAAAGCCCATTTTCATCAACACCGCTTCACTGCGTTTGTTGATTGGCATATAACCAGCCATGATACGGTGTAGGTTTTGTACCTTAAACATGTAGTGGCACGCCATTTTTAATGCACGGCCCATGATGCCTTTACCTTGTGCATTCTTCGCTAACGAATAGCCGAGATTACAAGCATAAAATGGAAAGCGTGAGAGGTTACTAAACGAAATGGTGCCAAGCATGTCACCACTGTTAATATCGATGATGAGCAAATAATAGCCTAATTGCATTTTATGCAGCTCACCAAGTTTAATCAGCCGCTGTGCCCACCCGTGAGCCTCAAAAAACGCCGCTTCTCGCTTAGGTTCCCAAGGCCGTAAATGTTCACGATTACTCGTAAAATAGGCGGCGATCATCTCCGCATCTTCAAGTTTTGCGGTTCGCACTAAAATATCATTGTCCACTTCATACACTTGGGACAAGGTGCTGCATGACTGCATCAATTTTTCCTAATTCCGTAGTCGCGTAGCTTATTGGCGATAGAGGTGTGTGATACGTTTAAACGCTTAGCCAACTTACGGCTTGAAGGGAAAGACTGATATAAACGTTCCAAAATTTGAGATTCATACTCTTTCATAATGTCATCTAATGAGCCATCAAGATTGACATGGGTATTGCCAGTATGAACGGTTTCAAGCTGTGGCAGATGGAAGAGATCCACTGTTAACTGATTATCAGACATCTCCGTTAGCGCCCTGAGCACCATGTTGTCCAACTGTCGTACGTTGCCTGGCCATTGGTAATGAGAGAGCTGATCCGCCAAATCTTCCGCTAGTAGTGGTTTGGCCATACCCATTTTCTTAATGTGTTTCGCCACGAATAGTTCAAGCAATGGCTGAATGTCGTTAGGCCGCTCACGCAAAGTAGGAATACGGAGAGTTAACACATTCAGACGATAAAAAAGATCTTCACGAAATGCGCCTGATTCGGCTAAATCTGCCAGTTTGTGACGCGTCGAGGCAATCACACGAACATTAACATGAACTTCATGCTCCTCACCAACGCGGCGGAATGTACCATCTTGCAAGAAGCGCAGTAGTTTAATTTGTAAATGAGGGCTCATCTCCCCGATTTCATCGAGAAAAACAGTGCCGCCATTCGCCTGTTCAAAAATACCTTTATGGCCTTGTTGATGATTAAATGACCCTGGCGCATGACCAAACAACTCCGTTTCCGCGACATCATCCGGCATTGAAGCACAACTCAGAACTAAGAAAGGAAAAGAGGCACGGTGAGAGCGATTATGGCAAGCCTTGGCCAACATCTCTTTACCCGTTCCGGTTTCGCCTTCTATAAGCAAAGGTTGATCAAGCATTGACAGCTTCTTAGCTTGGCTAATGAGCGCTTTATGGCGGTTAGACACTCCGACAAAATGTTCAAAACCAAGGTTATTGTGTAAAGGCAAAGCATCATCGACGACGCCGCTAGGGCTTTTAGAACGAATCATCATCATGGTACTCGCCAAGGTGGATTCTTTCGACTCACCCGTAATATAAACAGGCATCATCTCCATCAGATAATCGAGACCATCGTGCACGATCTCCTCACGTTGTCGTGCTTTGTTGCCTTCAAGCCAGCGTGATAGGTTAAAGAAAGGTAATAATGCCGAAATGGGCTGCCCTATCACCTCTTTCTCTGTTTTGTTAAACAGCGATAACGCTGAATAGTTTGCCATATCAACAAACCCTTTCAGATCAATCGCCAGCACCGCATCAGGCACGTTGTTGAGTAATGAAATTAACTCGGTGTTATGCCGCTCCATAGGCATGAATTGAATTTTCCGAACATCTTTTACGCCAGAAATTCGGCGAATTTCAGCCATCAATTCACTGAATGTTTCAAAATCAATGTCAGGGCAGTTGAGGTAAATAATGCCGATGACATCGATTTCAATCCCACGCAAATCAATGTTTCTCGATGCAAGAATATCGAGCAGTTCTCGGGTTAGGCCGAGTCTATCTTCACAAGAGACTTCAAGACGCACTTAAAAATCCTAATAAAAAGTGTCAGGAAAAGTTGACAGTAGTTTCTATCAAGCCTTGTATGGCGTCAAGTTATCTCATGTTTTGAGGTTCACATTCGGGTATATTATTTGATAAATGTTGCTTATTTCACCGTAAGCGCGGCGATTCTTGCGACGATCTGTTTGCGAATCGCCCCTAATTTTACTTTTCTGTCTGGCTGCCATGTCATCGGCCTGAGCAGTGCCATGGCTTTCAAACCAAGACGAGCGGTCAATATTCCCACTCCTAAACCTTGCCCTGCCCGCGCGGATACTTTTCCGGCTAAATCCATAGAAAGGAGATCCATGCTGGCGTCGATGGCGAGTTCGCTGGCACCTGCCGCTGCCATATTAACCAATACTGACTTAAATAAAGAGAGACGAGACCAGTAACCCAATGGCACTCCATACAGTTTTGCCAGTTGATCAATCATAGTGAAATTACGCCATGCCACTAACAACATATCTGCGATGGCTAAAGGGCTAATTGCCACTAGTGCTGCCGCTTCTGTTGAATATTGTGAGACGATTTTGGTTGCTTGTTTATCTTGTTCACTCACCACCATAGCATCGTACATATCGAGTATTTCAGCATCGCTGTGTGAAGCATTGACGCTGTTTAACCATCGATCATAGGCTGGGCTTTCGGTTTTTATGCCACTTTGTTTAGCTAGAGCTTGGCAGAACGCGAGCCCATGACCAACGCTGTCGGTTTGCATAAGCTGTTCGCTTTGCTCTTGAATACTAAAATGATGGCGAAGTGCTCGTAACTTCCACAACTCTTTGATTAAGGTACTTAAGCCTAACGATGCCAAACCAACAATAAATCCTGCCCAGCCTAATGCTAACCAGTCCGCTGATTGAATCGCCGTGATAACTGAATCGATAGCTTGCCAACCGATTAAACCTGCAAAGCTTATAACTAATGCCGCAGCTCGCCATTTCCGACCTTGTGGTGGGCGAATGATTTGCTCCAACTCTTTTTCCGCAGCACTCTCTTCATTGCTGATCGGCATTGGAATGAAGGCTTCATTATTTTGAAACTGCTGTTGAGCCGTAAGCTCTGGCGTACTCTTCTGTTGTGGTTCTAATTTTTGATTAAAGATTTGCTTGGTTTTTAAATCACTCATTTCAGCTTATCTCCAATTAAATATTCCAACGCTTTATCTAAACGGATATGAGGGCAAGGTTCATCACAGCTAAATGCTCTTGGTTTAAAACTGGTGAATTCAAACCCTTGATGGTGCCAATACTCTTTGTTAGGTAACTTTTTCGGCACATCGCCGGGAAAAATGGTCAAGGTTTCGCCATCGAGCGTCACGCCTTGTAAGGCTGGAATGGTGCGCTCACCGCTATCAATAAAACCCGCTTGTGTGGCCTGTATCGATGCCATACTGATGCAACTCATCTCAATATTCTCATAGGCGGCGCTTTGCCAAGCAGGATGAACCATCTGATGCAGTAACGACACCAGATGCGGGTGTTGTTCAGGGGTGACATGATCCGCTTTGGTTGCGGCAAACAGCACTTTGTCTATCTTGGGTGCAAACAGACGCTTGAGTAAACCATTACGACCATAACGAAAGCTATGCATAATCTGTTCAAGCGCACGACGCATATCCAAAAAGGAGTCGTAGCCGTCATTGAGTGGAGATAAGCAATCGACTAACACAATCTGCCGATCAAACGTGGCAAAATAATTTTTGTAAAAAGCTTTCACAACCTTGTTTTGGTATTCTTCATAGCGTGCTTTTAACATGCTGTAATTACTATTGGGAGCCGGCTTGTCTTCACCGTACGGATTACGGCATGGGAAAAATTGCAGAACAGGCGCACCTTCTAGCTCTCCCGGCAACACAAAACGCCCCGGTTGCACCCAATGCAAACCGGCATTTTTACACGCGTGCAAATACTCCGTAAACAGCATCGACAGTGAAGCAAGCTTTTGCTCATCGGTATCATGCGTTACATCAAGTTTAGCTAACCCCTCAAGCCACGGCTCGGCTAATGAGGAACGTAGCTCACTTAGCGCTGAAAACTGCTGTTCTGACCACTGTTCATAGGTCATTTCGAGCAGAGGCAGATCCAACAGCCATTCCCCCGGATAGTCGATAATATCGAGATAAAGTGTGGCCGTGTGACCAAATAATTTTTTACTGCGCTTTTTAGGTTTGTATTTGATCGCTAGGCGAATTTCGCTGACGTCACGAGTGGGCACAGGCCAATGTGGCGGTTCGCTGTGTAACTGTGACATCGCTTCATCGTAAGCAAAGCGTGGAACCATTAAGTTAGTTTGAGGGACACGTTTTGCACCCACAATGCGTCGGTCACGCGTTGCGGAAAATAGCGGTAAATTATCATGGGTAGAGGTGTGCAGTAATTGGTTCACTAAGGAGGTAATAAAAGCCGTTTTCCCCGCTCGCGATAACCCCGTGACAGCAATTCGAACGTGCGAATCTAATCCACGGTTAATTAAATCAGTCATTTCTCGACGAATGTGCTTCATTCACTCACTCCACTTCATTTGATGACGCTATTTTATGTGTATTCATCTTAATCAGAGATGAACAAAAAGCCCCTGACGAGAATCAGAGGCTTAGGCTTTTTTGGCCAAAAAATTCGCTGTTCTGTGTTGAGCCGCTCACATCGGTTCAATCATCTTCTATTAATTTATAAATCACAAACAATGCAGCCTCAAGCATCACCCATAACACGCAGGTGATTGTGACGTACTTATCATCGAAGATGCTGATGCCATGTAGAATAAGGTCATAGCCGAGGAAAACCCCAACCACAATAGCGATAATAATTTGTAATATTTTAATAAAACGAGGCATCTACCCTCCTAGTTTTGCAAATGAGCATTTCAATTATCTACTGATTTATAGACGATAACTGCAGCCTAAGCTGCAGTTATCGTGAGAACGCGATGAGATCAGATTAAGCTTTCTTTTGAGCTTCGGCAATCTTCACTTTCCATGTGTCTGGGCCTATTTGGTGAGCATTCGCGCCACGCGAGTCCACCGCAACCGTGACTGGCATGTCTTCAACTTCGAATTCATAAATGGCTTCCATACCTAAATCTTCGAATGCCACCACGCGTGCTTTCTTAATCGCTTTCGCCACTAAGTAAGCCGCGCCACCCACCGCCATCAAGTAGACCGCTTTGTGGTTTTTGATTGACTCCACCGTCGCAGGTCCACGCTCTGCTTTGCCTATCATCCCCATAATGCCCGTTTCATCAAGCATCATGTCGGTAAATTTGTCCATACGTGTCGATGTGGTCGGGCCTGCTGGACCAACAACTTCATCACCCACCGCATCAACGGGGCCAACGTAGTAGATAAATTTACCTTTAAGATCGACACCTTTAGGCAGCCCTTCGCCATTTTGCAACATTGCTTGGAGTCGTTTATGTGCGGCATCGCGGCCCGTTAAAATCTTACCGGAAAGAAGCAGTGTTTCACCGGTTTTCCACTCTTGAACCTCTTCTTTAGTAACCGCATCAAGGTTGACGCGGCGCGCGCTTGCTCCTGCGTCCCACACAATTTGTGGCCAATCTTCTAGCTTTGGTGGTGTAAGTTCAGCAGGGCCCGTGCCGTCTAGCGTGAAGTGAACATGGCGGGTCGCCGCGCAGTTAGGGATCATACAAACAGGTTTAGACGCGGCGTGGGTCGGCGCTGTTTTGATTTTTACATCCACAACGGTGGTTAAGCCACCAAGCCCTTGCGCACCAATGCCTAAACGGTTCACGCGGTTAAAAATATCTAAACGCAGTTCTTCTTCCGCATTTTGTGGACCACGATCAATCAGTTCTTGAATATCGATATGCTCCATCAGTGATTCTTTAGCAAGCACAGCCGCCTTTTCCGCGGTGCCGCCAATACCAATGCCGAGCATACCCGGAGGGCACCAACCCGCCCCCATCAAGGGTACGGTTTTTTCTACCCATTCAGCAATGTCATCGGAAGGATTGAGCATTACCATCTTGGTTTTGTTCTCACTGCCGCCGCCTTTGGCTGCGATTTGAATGTCGACTTTATTTCCTGGCACCATATTGATATGAACGACAGCAGGCGTATTGTCTTTAGTATTAATACGCTTACCAGCAGGATCCATTAATATAGAAGCGCGCAATGGGTTATCTGGATTGGTGTACGCTTGACGAACTCCTTCATCAATCATTTCTTGCACCGTGAGATCAGACTCCCATTGCACATTCATACCAATGTTGACAAAACAGGTTACGATGCCGGTATCTTGGCAAATGGGTCGATGCCCTTCTGCTGACATGCGCGAGTTAATGAGAATTTGTGCGATCGCATCTTTCGCAGCTTGGCTCTCTTCTCGATGATAAGCCTTTTCTAGCGCTTGAATGAAATCCAGAGGGTGGTAGTAAGAGATATATTGAAGAGCGTCAGCGACACTGCTGATCACATCCTGCTTGCGAATTACCGTCATTGCGTGCCTCGTTATTGTTATGCTTCCCTTGACTGTTGCGTGTTCCTCATTCAATAAGCGGTAAGCTTCTCAGCAAAAAATCAACTTATTGATGTGATTCAATCAAGTAGCAGCTTTTAATTTGCATTTTATGATACTCTTGCTTTACTCAACACGCCATGCAGTGATCGGTCTCTTTGTCACAAATTACGCAAATGAACAACAACGAATTCAATCATATCCAAGTTAACGCACTGACTTATCATGTCGATCTCGCTCACCAATTGTTTTCTAAAATCGAAGACTGCCCGTGGGCTATGCTGTTGCGCTCCGCCTCTAAGACGCATATCGATAGCCGTTTTGATATTTTAGTCGCTGAACCACTGGTCACCTTAGTGACACAAGGGGATAAAACGGCGGTATGCGAACCGCAGTCTCATTATGATTCTCAAGTAGACCCATTCCAACTGCTCAAACAGTTGCAGCAGCAGTATTTGCCCGATGTTCAAAGCGATATAGACCTTCCTTTCGTGGGCGGTGCACTCGGTTATTTTGCCTATGACTTAGGGCGGCAGATAGAACGAATTCCAACGCTTGCTGAGCACGATCTATCCACACCTGATATGGCGATTGGTCTCTATCAATGGGCTGTGGTCGTTGATCATTTGCACCAAGCCGCCTACGTGGTGGGCAATCATATTGATGAAGCATGGCAATGGCTCAACACTCAGAACTCCAAAAACAACGGCCATTTTGCATTACGCTCTGATTGGCAATCCAACATGAGTAAAGAGAGCTACCAACGGAAATTTGAGCAAATCCAGCACTATTTGCTCAGTGGTGATTGTTATCAAATCAACCTTGCACAGCGTTTTCAAGCGCATTATGAAGGCAGTGAATGGCAAGCTTATCAAAAACTGGAAGCGTTTAATTGCGCACCATTTTCGGCTTTTATTCGCTTAGAGGAGTCAGCGATTTTGAGTGTCTCCCCCGAGCGTTTTATGCAGGTCAAATACAACATCATCGAAACTAAGCCGATAAAAGGCACCCGACCAAGAAGCGATAACCCCAGCATTGACGCCGCTAACGCGGCAGACCTTGCTTGCGCAGAAAAAGATCAAGCAGAAAACTTGATGATCGTTGACCTATTACGAAACGATGTTGGCCGTGTGGCAAAACCGGGGTCTGTACATGTGCCTAAGCTGTTCGATATTGAAAGTTTTCCTGCCGTGCATCACCTTGTGAGTACCATTCGCGCAGAACTTGATTCCGCCTATTGCGCGGCCGATCTATTAAGAGCCAGCTTCCCCGGAGGCTCAATTACTGGCGCACCAAAAGTACGTGCAATGGAAATTATTGAGGAGTTAGAGCCTCACCGCCGTAGCGCTTACTGTGGCAGCATAGGCTATATTAGCCGCCACGGGACAATGGACAGCAGTATTGCTATCCGAACTTTGGTGGCAGAAAAGCAACAACTGCACGTTTGGGCTGGTGGCGGTATTGTTGCCGATAGTCAGTGTGAGCTTGAATATCAGGAGACACTGGATAAACTGAGCCGCATTTTACCTGTGCTTGAACATTCTCGTTAACCTTTCCAAGGTTTATTGAACTAGGCTAAAAAGAGATAGATGCAAAATTCGACTAGGTAACGAAAATGAAGAGAAACAGCGTACAGACTGCGACCCCCTTGACAAAAGATCGGCTTATCCAGCGCTTTCAGTTGCAACAACCTGAGCCTTATCATGAAGAATCTATCCGTCGTGTGGCACACCTTGCTCCTCAAACCTTGCGTAAGGCTTCGGTGTTAATTGGTTTTGTTGAGAGGCCAAATGGCCTAAACGTAGTATTAACCAAAAGAGCTGCGAACCTTAAACATCATCCGGGACAAATCAGTTTTCCTGGCGGGAAATATGAGGAAGTCGATGGCTCGCTGCAGATCACTGCGCTTCGTGAAGTAAGAGAAGAAATTGGAATTCTAGCAAACGACATTACTATTTTTGGGCAACTGCCTGAATTGGTTACCGTCAGTAAATTTGTAGTGACGCCCTTTCTTGCTTTTATCAACCCCAATTACAAGGCCATTATTGATACCAATGAAGTGGACGAAATATTTGAAGTTCCCGCCCACCACCTGTTTGATCGAAACAAACTCTATAGCGAATTATTTCAAGTAAAAAATCAACGACATCGCGTTTTCGCCATCCCTTATCAACATCATTTTATTTGGGGGATGACAGCGCAGATCATTCATGTTTTGCAAAAACAAGTTATTCAACCTCATTAATATTCAAACTATTCAACCATAAGTTTAAATAACACGGATGATTATTTTTCCTTATCCCGCCCAAAAGCAAACGTTTGGCATGAATAAATGTTAATCGAAGCATTATATTGATAACTTTTACCAATCCAAATCATTAACATTACTCACATGTAGCACGCCATTTTCGTGATCAAAAATGGGTTTTTGACATATCATTCAATAAGCCAGAACGTTACATGATTTAGATCTAGTTTTCGAATGAGAAAATTATGCAAAATGCGCTCGACTTATTTCCTGTTCCCAAAAATGAGTAATACAATATGAACACAACAACTTCGTCGGCATCTGCCGTACAATCCTCTAGCAAGTGGACTTATAAAGATTTCACTTGGTGTCTTTCACTTTTTGGTACAGCCGTTGGTGCCGGTGTACTTTTCCTTCCAATTAAAGCTGGTGCGGGTGGTTTTTGGCCATTAGTAATGTTAGCCCTAATTGCGGCGCCAATGACTTGGTTCGCACATAAAGGCTTAGCTCGCTTTGTTCTTTCTTCAAAAAATGTTGATTCTGATATTACTGACACAGTAGAAGAGCATTTTGGTAAAACTGGCGCAAACCTTATTACGTTCGCATACTTTTTCGCCATCTACCCTATCGTTCTTATCTACGGCGTTGGTATCACAAACACCGTTGATTCCTTCCTTGTTAACCAAGTTGGCATGGAATCGATTCCTCGTTGGTTACTTTCTGGTGCGCTGATTGTGGCAATGACGGCTGGCGTAGTATTTGGTAAAGAGCTGATGCTAAAAGCAACGTCTGCCATGGTGTATCCATTGGTTTTCATTTTATTAGCACTTTCTTTCTACCTTATTCCAGAGTGGAACACCTCTATGATTGAAGTCGCACCTGATTGGTCTGCGATGCCAACCATCGTTTGGCTTGCAATTCCTATCATCGTGTTTTCATTCAACCACAGCCCAATCATTAGCCAGTTCTCTAAAGAGCAACGCCTACAACATGGTGACAACGCGGTTAAGAAAACCGATATGATCACTGGTGGCTCGGCCATGATGCTGATGGGTTTTGTGATGTTCTTCGTGTTCTCTGTTGTGCTGTCTCTGTCGCCAGAGCAACTCGCGTTAGCAAAAGAGCAAAACATTTCTGTGCTTTCTTACCTAGCAAACATCCATGAATCACCAATCATCTCTTACATGGGTCCTCTTGTTGCCTTTGCAGCGATTACCTCTAGCTACTTTGGTCACTTTTTAGGGGCACATGAAGGCCTAGTTGGTTTGATTAAATCTCGCTCAAATAGCTCAGTAAGCAAGATTGAAAAAATGTCACTGATCTTCATCGTGTTGACAACTTGGATCGTAACGATTGTAAACCCAAGCATCCTAGGCATGATTGAAACCATGGGCGCACCGATGATTGCTGGCATCTTGTTCCTGCTGCCTGTATTTGCAATGCACAAGATCCCTGCAATGGCGAAGTTCAAGACTTCAGCACCAGTACAGATTTTCACAACTATCTGTGGTCTTGCTGCTATTACTTCTGTAATCTACGGCGCTCTTTAATCTGGTGGTTATATCAACCGTCATGAATACTGCATACAGAACATAACTATAATAATGAGCCTCCCTCTTAGCTAGGGGGGCTTACTTTTGAGGTAATCGATATGATTAGTGTATTTGATATCTATAAAATCGGTGTTGGTCCTTCAAGCTCACACACAGTGGGACCAATGAAAGCGGGTAAAGAGTTTATTGATGATTTACGTTCAATGGGAAAATTGCGCGACATCACTAAAATCACCGTGGACGTTTATGGTTCATTATCACTGACAGGGAAAGGTCACCACACAGATATCGCTATCATCATGGGTCTTGCTGGTAATACCCCTGAGAAAGTTGATATCGATGCTATTCCAGGCTTTATCGCACGCGTTGAAGAAACCGAGCGTCTTCCCGTTGGTATGCACTGTCATACCGTATCGTTTCCTAAAGAAGGTGGAATGAATTTCCACAAAACGAATTTGTCCTTGCACGAAAACGGCATGCAGATCCACGCGTGGATCGATGATGAGGTCGTTTACTCAAAAACCTACTACTCTATCGGCGGTGGTTTTATCGTTGATGAAGAGAACTTTGGTAAAGAAAAAGAGAACCCTATTAAAGTTCCTTATGTCTTCACTAGCGCTGACGAGATGATGAACCAATGCAAAGAGAGTGGTCTTTCCATCAGTACGCTGGTTATGGCTAACGAAAAAGCACTGCATTCTGATGAAGAAGTTCGTACTTACTTTGCCAATATTTGGAAAACCATGCGCGAATGTATGGACCGCGGTATGAATACTGAAGGTATCTTACCAGGGCCTCTTCGTGTTCCACGCCGAGCAGCAGCACTTCGTCAACAGTTAATGACATCAGAAAAAACCACTAACGATCCAATGGCGGTCGTTGACTGGGTAAACATGTACGCTTTTGCAGTGAACGAAGAAAATGCCGCGGGTGGGCGTGTGGTGACAGCACCTACTAATGGCGCATGCGGTATTATTCCTGCAGTGTTAGCCTATTACGATAAATTCATTCAGACCGTTACTGAAAAAGACTATATCCGTTACTTTGCCGCCTCTGGCGCTATCGGTGGGCTTTACAAACGTAACGCTTCTATTTCTGGTGCGGAAGTGGGTTGTCAAGGTGAAGTAGGTGTTGCCTGTTCGATGGCAGCCGCGGGCCTTGCAGAACTGATGGGTGGAAGCCCTGAACAAGTTTGCATGGCCGCTGAAATTGCGATGGAACATAACTTGGGCTTAACCTGTGACCCTGTCGCGGGACAAGTACAAGTGCCTTGTATCGAGCGCAATGGTATTGCTGCCGTGAAAGCGATCAACGCAACGCGTATGGCGCTACGCCGCTCATCGGCACCTCGTGTTTCGCTTGATAAAGTGATCGAAACCATGCTTGAGACAGGTAAAGATATGAACGCCAAATATCGTGAAACGTCCCAAGGTGGTTTAGCGATTAAAGTCGTTTGCTAACGAGCACCTATCTATTTAAAAACCTCGTTCATTAAAACTTAACGCCACTCGCTTAACCGCGAGTGGCGCATTTTACGACTTTACCTCACGATCCAGTGAGGAACTTAAAACTGACCGAGATATTCCCAGCTACTGTTGGTTGGATTGGGATCGGTTGGGTAAGGGAAATAACCGTACTTAGTCACTTTCAAGCGGTAGTAATGATAGCCGCCACGGAAAGCGTATTGATAAATATCGTTCACTTGACCACGCTGGCCATCACTGCCCCACACGCCCATCGCATCTTGTTGATACCACTCCAGTAACGAACGTTCAAAGCTTGCTAAATCACGATTTAATTCCGCAAGGTAAGCTTGAATGGTGCTGTCGCTGCCAAGGTAAACCCAATCTAGGTTTGACTCTCCGAGCACCGGGAAAGCTTCCCCCTCTCCTGGGCGTTTTTGGATAAAGTAATGGTTTTCACCATCGATTTGCCCAACAAACACCGCATTTTGCGCCTTATCCCAAGTGGTTGAGGTACGCTCATCCCATGTCAATAAGCGAGATACACCAAAGTAGCTTTGTACACGCGCTTCAATGCTCACACCAGCCGCTCTATTGAGCTTGATTGGGTTGAAAGCAAAGTTCACATAGCGATCTGCCGAACCTAGGTATTTCCAACCTTGATTACTGGTTTGATCGGCCGGGAATGCGCCAGCATCTACCATACGCATTACAAAGTAATCATGCATGCCCGTTTCTGGGTTCGGGTAGACATACAATGCCCCCGCTCGGCGCTCCGCTTTCGTCACGCCATTGTTTAGAACGCCACGCCCATAGTGTTCGGCCACAAAAGCATCAAACTCAGCGATCGTTGCAAAATCCGTGTTCAGCAGAGTTTCATTCTGTGCGAAGGTTGGTGTCATATCGACCACTTGGCTGTAACCGTACTCTTGGCCAATGATGATTGGGCCTTTGAGCTTATCCAGCGGCGGGTTCTGATCTGGCGTCATTCGAGTCAGTTCTGTTTCACCACCGCGATCCGAACAATGCAAACTCACTTGATTTGGAACTCCATTCTCCATCGATAAGTTAACGTGGAACTTGTTACTTTCATTGCTAGCGTGGCGAGAGGCACTTAATCGAACTTGTTCGTGGATCCCATCTGCAAATTCAACATCCAACTGACACTGGCCCTGAACCTGGTAAGTAGGACGCAACACTTCATCGCCACGAATGGCATAGCGCCACGTTTGGCCATTTTTATGCATCACACCTGCGATCTGTTCACATTGGTTACCGACGACAAATCCAGCTCCATCGTGATCATTTCCAGACTTATTGAGTGTACATAGGCTCACTTCACCGACATCGGCCGTCGGTGTGTAAGTCACCATTCCGCGACCATACTTGGAAAGCAATTCATACTCGCCTTGTGCAGAAGTCATGTTCACGTTGATGTTCCATGTTACATCGCGTCCAACAGAACAACGGTCGGTACTGGGTTCAACTCCACCGACAAACTGCGATCTATCGCCATTGGCCGCTTGAAAAGTAAACTTACACAAACGTTGCTGCTCACCATCTATACGTATTGTTTGCCAAATATCGCTATCGAGCTGTGCCTGAGTCAGGTTCGCCACCGCTTGCCAACCTTCCAACTGATAATCCCCTTGCTCTGGCTGTGGCAGCTCAAACACGTTGCCATAATTCGAGTAAATCAGAGGATAGATTTGGCTAGGGTTCTCATTCTGCGGATCATAAATCCCCAATAAAGTAACTACGGGTACGCCCACTTGCTGCGGTTTCGGTGTATCGGTTTCTACCGCTTCATAACGTTGAGTACTCTGATCCCACTGCACATAACCGCTTGGGCTGTTGCTATCAAGGTTAAAACCGTTGTTCATCCAACGCTGTGCTTTGCGCGACTGAGCCGGATGCTCCAAGGTAAAGCGGCTGATGGTGCCAACGTACTCTTGTTCACCGCCATTTTGCGCATCACGCAGGAAACGGAAAGCATCTTTAAACGGCGGTACAATATCGTCACCTTGCTGTTGGGTATAAACATCGCCTTTCCAGTGTAAGTTACCAATAAAGCGTTGGTGGAACGCATCCCACCCCCAGCCGGACTCCAGATCGTGAATTGAGGCCATGTACGGCCAATGACCTAAG
Organism: Vibrio sp. 1151_11; assembly: GCF_029478525.1. Taxonomy (NCBI): domain Bacteria; kingdom Pseudomonadati; phylum Pseudomonadota; class Gammaproteobacteria; order Vibrionales; family Vibrionaceae; genus Vibrio; species Vibrio sp. 1151_11. The sequence continues at coordinate 54,517 of NZ_SHMN01000010.1, forward strand.
CCATAGTTATGCCCAAGCTCATGAGACCACTCGTTACCTGTCGTCGCTTCCAGTGTCACGATGCCGCCGCCGCCACTGCCGCCATGCACGACGACTTGCGGCAAATCAGTGTCTTTTTTGGTGTAGATGCCCACATTGGTATGGGCAGTGATGTGGTTAAAACGTCGATTGTATTGCTGCGAATAACCCGCACTACTCACAATGCCGACGTTGGCGTTGTTAACACCTGTAGAGACCAACGCTTTACCGATCGCTTCACGCATATCGCCGCTGTGCCAACCACCCGTACTCGCACTCTTATCGGTGTACACCACACCATTTGGCATAGTGACAACAGGGAAATAGGCAGGAGTGTAGTCAGCCATCACCAATTTAGACGCGGGTATTTTTTGGAAATAATCCGCGGCCAAAGTTGGAAGATTTTGAATCATCGTATTGTGGTTACGCGGTTGAGTCAGCATGCCCATGTCGATATTTTGAATCACCAACTCAGGCGCACCACCAAACTGGATGTCTCCTTGGCTGAGCACACCTTCACGGCCTAAGTTGTCGGTCAAGCGCAGTGAGAGCTCCGGCTTCATCCAGTTCCATTGCAGCGGCAGTGACCAAGCGTGATGAGAGAACACCACCTTCATACGACCATTGTCCGGCTGATCCGAGGCTGCTAATGCACTAGGTGGTAGCATCAAGGTGGTTTGCACTAATTCGCCATCGAGGAACACTTCTGCGCGGACTTGGTTAATTTCTTCCCCTTGTTGCGGGGTAAACAGCAGCATCGCTTCACGGTTCATGATCACGTCCAAATGACCTTGACCAGTTAACTCATTGCTATTCGGCGCGACTGATGTATGGGTTTGCGTGATGCCCAACCCACCCTCTAAACTGCCTTGCAAATGGTTCGGGGTTGGGATTTCATCGGCAAAACCGACTCGAGCATCTTGAGTAGTAAAGCGCACTACCTTGGGCTCAGCACAATCCACTGGATTACACGAGTTCAACACCATCTCATATGATGTGCCAGGCTTAAGGTCACCGATAAAAAAGCCCGCAGAAACCGAATCATAGCGGCGAACATCCTTCGCATCACTCAAATTGGTTAAGGTGAGCTGAGTATTATCGGCTTCATTTTGCCCAAGCCAGTCAAATGACACACCGACATCAGACAGGCTCGAGACGGTTAACGAGGTAATCTCTGGCTTCACTAACGCACCACAATCAGTGGTTTCGGTACGATAGATGACATCACGTTGCCAAATGTAGCTACCATCGGCGCGCTTAGACCCGTGTGCCGCAGGAATGTATTCCACAAAGCAGCCTTGCTCGTCCGATTCGTAAACACCAAATTCGCGGCTCATCAGATAAAAACCGCCGTCGTACACCATGAATTCCCAACTCTGATCGACAAAATCGATCACATTGCGATAAGGTGTATCATCGCCACTTTGATAAGGTATAAAGGGGAATTGCAGATCATTTTTGTAACTAAGCCGATAATCGAAGCCTTTATAGTGGATCCAACGCTCACCGTTGCGTTCAAACACCCCTTCTCCACGTTCGGCGGTCGCTTTAATCGATTCTAACCGCTCGACGATTTTTTCCCCGATCTGGATCAAGGTGAGCTCATTTTGCGCCCAAACGGGTGCGCTTCCCAGTAGCCCTGCTACCAGAAGCGTTAATGGTTTCTTATTCATCATTGGATTGCTCATTTTAGTTTATAGTGACGTGCCTGAATTTCAGCAGCAGCAACCCACGAAATCTGCGCTGGTTAAGCAACAATCGATTCCGGATATAGACAACTGGGTTACCGATTCATTATTAGTTACCTAATTTCATTTCGATAGAATCACTATGTCCGTAACGAGATAAGGGTTCCAACCCAATGAGGTTAATGTCTTGAAAGTGAGAATTCACGCGAAAAAGTGTGCAACAAAAATGCATACAAACAATAAATAATTTTATTAAAATCAATCAGAAACAATGATACTTAAGAATATAACACGCACACCGAAAGAGAATGATTACGATTGTTCATGAGCATTGAGAGGATTAAGCGATCAACTTTTGGGCAATTTTATCGTACAGATATTGTACTAAACGACAGTGTGTCAGTCGCGGTAAGAAAAGAGATTGTATATATGCAGACTGCGTAGGTTTTTATGAACACCTTTTTGCACAGCCTTCTGAACGTGAGATCTCCTGCATAAATAATGAAACATCACATACATAACAAATTAAAATGCGATATAGGTTTAATTTATTGACTGAGCAAATGGTTATCTTAGTTGCGATTTAACTATCCAATGAGAAAATTATGACAACGAAAATTTCATACCTTACCCTACTGGCACTGCTTTGCTCTCCCCTTACCAGTGCGCAGACAGAAAATAGTAACGCTGAGCAACCATCAAGCCATGTGACATGTCGCGCTCACAACCTGACTCTGAATTTAACCACCGATCAATATGCTTCTGAAACAAGTTGGGAAATAAAAAACAGCCTCTCACAGGTTATTTATGCGGGTAATAATTACTCAGACTCCACATCTTATAGCCAAGAAATATGCTTATCGGATGGTGAATATCAATTCACCATCCATGACAGTTATGGTGATGGTATTTGCTGTGGCTCTGGCAATGGTCTTTATTCCTTAGCCAAAGGCTCGGAAATACTGGCCTCTGGTGGAGAATTTCAATACAACCAATCAAACAGCTTATTACTTGGTGAATCAACACCTCCCGCTAACCATGACTATTATCAAGCCGCGATAGGAAAAACAGGTTTTGAACTAAAAACGGCCTTATACAACATCATAAAGAATCATAATAGCCGCGGTTATTCCGCAATTTGGACACTATTACAAAATGCAGACATAGATAACTACTATGAGAATGACGGTTCAATGTTAGATATCTATTCTGAGAAACCTGACAACAACGACAGTGTTAGTTTTACTAAAGTCAGCGATCAGTGTGGTCAGTATCGACGAGAAGGCGATTGTTACAATAGGGAACACTCATTTCCTAAAAGTTGGTTTGGGGGCAGCGTTGAGCCAATGAATTCCGACGGTCACCACTTGTTTGCCACTGATGGTTTTGTTAATGCAAAACGCAGTAACTGGCCATTTGGCGAAGTTGGTCATATCACTTATACCTCAAGTAATGGTTCAAAACTTGGCAGTGCAAGCAATACGCTAGGTTATAATGGCACCGTATTTGAGCCTATTGATGAATTTAAAGGTGATCTAGCGCGCGCCTATTTTTACATGGCAACCCGCTACGAGAACCGTATCGGCAGCTGGCAAGGAAATACTGACAACGCTGATGCCATACTTGATGGTACTAGCACGGTGGTTTTTGAAGCTTGGGCTCTGGCGATGCTAAAGCGTTGGCACCAAGAAGATCCTGTGAGTGCTAAAGAACGCCAGCGCAATGACGCCGTTTATCAATTTCAAGGTAACCGAAATCCCTATATCGATCATCCTGAATATGTAAGCCAAATTTGGGGTCATTAGGCTCTTTATATTGGGTAAGTAGATAGGCGCGATAGTAGTGCCTATCTACTTGTTATTTATTGTTTGTTGTTCGGAATTGTCTACTGGTATTAGCCTTTATAAATACAACCCGCCGTGCAGGTTTCTTTAATTTCAACTTTGCTGAGCAGTGGTAAGCTTGGCTTTAATTGTTGCCAAATCCATTTCGCAAGCACTTCACTGGTTGGGTTCTCTAACCCTTCAATGTCATTCAAGTAATAGTGATCTAAACGATCATAAATAGGTTTAAATATCGCTTTAATTTCAGAAAAATCAATCACCCAACCAGTATGAGGATCGACCTCACCTTCTACATACAGACGAACTAAAAAAGAGTGCCCATGTAAACGGCCGCACTTATGCCCTGCAGGTACATGAGGTAAACGATGCGCGGCTTCAAACATAAACTCTTTGTATAATTCTGTTTTCATCTTGGTTCTCAAGCTTTTAAAAGAGAGGCAATACTAAGGAATATAGACTCACGAAACAAGTTTCTAGACAGCTTTGTTTACATTGCAAGACAGATGAAGCAGTACAATTTATCACGGTGATACAACGGAAAATCCCACGCCTTTGAGTGATATTTTAAGCATTAATAGGGAATCATGACGTGCCACATCACATTTGTTAAACCTATAATATGTATAGGGTCACACTCCAAAGACTACAACTTTTGCACTAGTGCATATTAACGCTATATTTACACTGTCACCCTCTCAATAATAATAAAATTATCATGAACTCAACAATTACGTCTAAATTGCTACTTACGCTCATCACCGTTTTTGCTTTTGTATTAACGGTATCAACCAGCTATCAATATATACAACAACGTGACCTTCTCAATTCGGTGTTGAGCGAGCAGTTACACGATAAAGCGAGTAACTACTTTGATAGCCTCAATATGATGATGTTGACTGGTACCATGGCTCAGAAAGAGACCTTACGCCAAAAGGCACTCGCGCAAGATGGTATTGAACAGGTGCGAGTATTACGTTCAGAGGCGGTCAGTAAACTTTATGGTCCTGGAAAAGAAAATCAACAGCCAATGGACGAGATAGATAAACGCGCACTGGCCGGGGAAACCGTCATTGAACCATTCAATGCTTCCTGGGGGAAAGGATTAGTCGTCGCCTTACCGATGAAATCAAGCCTAGATTACCGAGGCACAAACTGCGTATCTTGTCATATGGCGGAAGAAGGAACCGTTTTAGGAGCTATTCGTCTTGAATATAACCTGAGCCATGTAAACCAAATGATCAGTACTCACACTGTCATTGCCGTTATTATTATGGCTTCCATTGCCTTTATCGGATTTATGATCACGCTTTTTTTGATCCGCAAGATGATTGTTCGCCCTATCCAGCATACGTCACGATTCATGTGTGAAATCAGTAAGAGCAAAGATTTATCAAAACGACTTATCAGCACCAAAAAAGATGAACTCGGACAACTCGCGGTCTCCATCAACTCTTTAATGGACACGGTTTCGGACAGTTTGGCAAAAGTGCAAGAGACCTCTCATTCGCTTGCCGATTCAGCAAACCAGTTAACCGACGTAGCACAAACAACCAACCAAGCGGCAAAAAATCAGCAGCGTGAAACCTCTGACGTTCAGCTCAATATTGAAGAGATGCAATCTCAACAACAGACGGTTAATCAAGCTACCGTTGATGCATCAAAGCTTATCAAACATACCGCTAATGTCGCTCAACAAAGTGCACAGCAAGCACATACAGCTAGCGCAGATATCAAAGGTTTGGTAAGCGATATCGAGTCCGTGAAAGATAAAATTTCTGAACTTAATAATCAGACAGGGCTGGTTTCCTCCATTCTTGAAACTATTAAAAGTATCGCCGAACAAACTAATTTGCTGGCTTTAAACGCGGCGATTGAAGCAGCACGAGCGGGTGAACAAGGAAGAGGCTTTGCGGTCGTGGCCGATGAAGTGCGAAAACTCGCCTCACGAACAGCAGAAGCGACTGGAAACATTGAGAAAATCATCGCTCAATTCCAACGTGACAGTGAAACATCGCTCGCCTCAGTTGATTTGGTTTGCTCACATGCGCATCAACGTTCAAATGAAGTCGAAGTTTTATCTTCCGCAATGAGTAATGCCGTACAAGAGATGCAGCAGGTGCTTGATCATGCAAACAATATTCAAGATCAAACACGAACGACCACACAAGTCAGCCAAGAAATTCAAGGGAAGATCGAAGTCATTACTCGACATGCTGATGATACGTCTCAATCGGCAACGCAAACCCGAGAAATCAGCGTCAATTTAAAACAGCTATCGCAGCGCTTAGAAACATTGATGAATCAATTTACGCTTTCTGCTAAGAATTCGGCCACGAATCGACAATAAAGGTTGATGCGAACGAATTGACAGGTAATATGTGCCATTGAATTAAAAAGTAATAAGCAACCCAATGTTTCGCTTGTTTTTTGTCCACTTTATAGAGTGAGAATACCTTTGAACATTGGGTTGAATTTTTACCTCAATGGAGACTATATCAAACATGACTTACGCGCCTGTAACAGACGTATTGAGCGGTAAGCTGGCCGTTGACAGTGAAGTGACTGTCCGAGGCTGGATTCGTTCTCGTCGTGATTCCAAAGCTGGAATCTCTTTTCTTGCCATTTATGACGGCTCTTGTTTCGACCCGATTCAGGCCGTGGTCCCTAATAATCTGAATAATTACAATGACGAAGTGCTAAAGCTCACTACTGGCTGCTCTGTCGAAGTAACAGGTAAGATTGTTGAGTCCCCTGCTTCTGGTCAAGCATTTGAACTTGCAGCAACTGAGGTGAAGGTTGTTGGCTGGGTTGAAGATGCTGAAACCTACCCAATGGCAAAAACTCGCCATTCAATTGAATATCTTCGTGAAGTGGCGCATCTTCGCCCACGCACCAACGTGATTGGCGCAGTGGCTCGTGTACGCAACTCCCTTTCTCAAGCCATCCACCGCTTTTACCACGAGCAAGGTTATTTCTGGATGTCAGCGCCGCTGATTACCGCTTCTGATGCAGAAGGTGCGGGTGAGATGTTCCGTGTTTCAACGCTGGATTTCGCTAACCTTCCTCGTACTGAGCAAGGCAATGTCGATTTCAATGAAGACTTCTTCGGCAAAGAGACATTTCTTACAGTTTCAGGACAGTTAAATGCCGAAGCGTATGCTTGTGCATTAAGCAAAGTGTACACTTTTGGCCCAACGTTCCGTGCTGAAAATTCAAACACGAGCCGCCACCTTGCAGAATTTTGGATGGTAGAGCCAGAAGTCGCGTTTGCTGATCTAAACGATGTCGCGAAACTGGCTGAAGATATGCTGAAGTATGTCTTCAAAGCCGTTCTTGAAGAACGTCGTGATGACCTTGAGTTTTTTGCTTCGCGTATCGACAAAGAGGCAATTACTCGCCTTGAGCAGTTCGTTAATTCAGATTTTGCGCAAGTAGACTATACCGATGCGGTGAAGATCCTAATCGATTCAGGTCGTAAGTTTGAATTTGATGTTGAATGGGGCATTGATCTTTCTTCTGAACACGAGCGCTTCCTTGCTGAAGAGCACTTCAAAGCGCCTGTGATCGTCAAGAACTACCCTAAAGACATTAAAGCATTTTACATGCGTCTAAACGACGATGGTAAAACTGTCGCTGCAATGGATGTTCTTGCCCCAGGTATTGGTGAAATCATCGGCGGCTCTCAACGTGAAGAACGTTTAGATGTTCTTGATGCGCGTATGATTGAAATGGGCATAGATCCTGAACACATGAGTTGGTATCGCGACTTACGTCGCTACGGTACTGTACCGCACGCGGGTTTCGGCCTTGGCTTTGAGCGCTTAGTATCCTATGTGACCGGTATGGGCAACGTGCGTGATGTGATTCCTTTCCCACGTACACCACGCTCTGCAAACTTCTAAAAATCAAACACGATTTTTGTAAAAACCACCGACGTTAAACTTGGTGGTTTTTTTATTTCCCCAACAATCAGTGTTCATTCTCAATAACAATAGAGTGAATTTCAAATAAACATGAGATCAAAATCACCTCAATTTCATCTTCCTTTGTTACATTTAGTTCAATTACATGATCATGTTCACTCTATTGTGCTATGCAACCGAGTTACATTAACCACGTATTCAGATCGATCCATGGCGAGAACTTATATGAAAAAAAATGATGTAGATAATTTGCAGTACAATGGTGAAACAAACGGTGTTCATGGCTGGATGACTCCTTCTGGTCAACCTTACTACTGGCATCCTGATTGGCTTCATATCGCAGAAGATGCTACTGGCTTAAAGCCTAAACAAGCGTTAGATGTGGCAGAAAATGAGCAAGCAACAAAAAAACATGCCGTGTCGGCTATTTTGAAGCATATCAATCAATGGGCTTCAGAAAAGCTCGCCGAACACCCTGAAATAGAAACCGAAGCCATCGAATCTCAAATTGGCTTAAAAAAGTAACTACTACGACTTGTTGGGAGCGTCTCAACAAGTCGGTTTCAACTAAAAATAAATGAAGATCTGATCTATAAGTGCCTCGATGAAGCTCGTTGCAATATTTCCTGCGCTATTTGATTGAGTGGTAGCACCGAACAAGCACCACCACGTTCGATTGCCTCTTTGGGCATACCAAAAACGATACAGCTTGCTTCATCTTGTGCAACTGTATAGGCACCGCTCTCTTTCAACTCATGCAAACCTCGTGCGCCATCATCTCCCATTCCCGTCAAAATAAAACCGACAGCGTTAGGGCCTACATGCTTTGCCGCTGAGCGAAAAAGTACATCGACTGATGGTTTATGCCTGTTAACTGCGGGGCCATCTTTGATTTCGACTTGATAATGTGCACCACTTCGATTCAGTTGCATGTGACGGCCACCTGGAGCGATCAATGCCAACCCCGGAAGAACTCGGTCACCATTCTTTGCTTCCCTGACCTCGATTTGACAAAGCCCATTGAGCCGATCAGCAAACATCGCGGTAAATTTTTCGGGCATATGTTGCACGATAACAATCCCCGGAGAGACTGCTGGCAATGCTGTTAAGATTGCTTCTAAAGCTTGTGTCCCACCTGTAGATGTGCCGATCACGACCACTTTTTGTGTGGTCTTCAATGTTAATGTCGAGTGATTCGGATTCGGCATTGTTTGCTGTACTTTCTTGAGTACATGAGGTTTGGGTTTAACAATATTTTCTAGCTTTGCTTGTGCGGCGGCGCGCACCGCACTTAACATTTCCTGCCGACTTTCTTGTAGAAAATCTTTCAACCCTGCTTTGGGTTTAGTGATAATCGTCAACGCACCCGCTTGCAATGCTTGCATAGTCACTTCCGCACCACGTTCCGTCAGTGTAGAACAAATGATGACAGGCGTCGGATGCTCCGCCATCAGTTGCTTAAGAAACGTAATACCATCCATACGAGGCATTTCTACATCTAAAATAATCACATCTGGCCATTGAACAGCCATTTTTTTTTGAGCGAATATGGGATCAGAAGCGGGAGTAAGCACTTCAATATCAGGTTCATTACTCAACAAAGCGCTGATCACTTGCCGAACAACCGCGGAGTCATCCACGATTAATACTTTTATTTTTTTCATGTAATGCCTCTATAAGTCGACACTCAATGGCTGATTAATAAGCTACCTCTCTTGCAGAAGATCGCCCATATTGAACCCAAACATCACCATTTTGGACATCAAAAAATACTTTACGATAACGCTTTCCACCCACATCATTGCGGCTTACTTGAAAACCGTGCTCTTTCAGTAACTGCATACCCAGTCGCACATTTTGTTGTGCAACATTTATCGAAGCGACTTTGCTGTAGTGACCTGCAAACATAGTGCTACCTCCAAATACTTTAACAACACATTCCTTAGGATTGATTTGATGTCGTCGACACTGAAGGGAAAAGTACGCCACAACATCGCTAGCATAATAGCCTTCAGGTTGTTTGGCCTCTTCACCTAGGGCGGATCGCTGGCTCAACAGATAATGGCACATACCCACTAACTGCGTTTTTGGATGCCATAACGTAATGGCAACGCACGAACCCAGCAGCGTATGAATCCAACCTCTGTGATGACCAAAGAATATCTCGCCAGGCATCAAGTTCAGAGCCTCTGTTTTAGGTAAAAATTCGTTCGCCATTAATCACGAATCCCTCGTTTTTGATAGATAGACGGCTGCAGTAATTGCAAGTCATCGCAGTTGAGTCCGTTTAATGTTTCAGAGTGGCCTATTAATAAAATACCGCCACTTTTTAATCGGTTCGTAACGTTACTGATGACTCTTTGTTTGGTATTTTGATCAAAATAAATCATCACATTACGTAAAAAAATAAGATCAAAGTGACCAAGTTCATCCAACTGATTTTGTAAGTTCGCTAATCCGAATTTTACTTTTTTCCTTAATGAATTAACGATTTTCAATGTGTCATGCTTGGTATCAATGCCTTTTCGGCAATACGTTTTGAGATAGGCTTTCGGTATATGTTCATGGCGTAGCATCGGATAAATACCTTGTGATGCAATTTGCAACACTTGACTATTGATATCGGTACCAACTATTTGCCATTCTCCTTGGTAACGGCTGTCTAATAACATTGCCAGAGAATAAGCCTCTTCACCTGTCGAGCTTGCTGCGCTCCAGCAACGGATCTGTTTTTTCCCCCATACAGTAAAGAGATGGTGCTGGATGTAAGCAAAATGGGCCTCTTCTCTAAAAAAGTACGTTTCATTGGTGGTCAGCAAATTGATGGCTCGTTGCTGTTCAAGTTTGCGTACTTGCTGATCGCTAAATTTCGTCAAATACTCAAAATAGTCCCGATATGAACTTATACCGAGCTCTCTTAAGCGCCCGCTTAAACGCCCAACCACCAACGCTTTCTTACTGGGTGTTAGTGCGATACCTGCAGATTGATATATCCAGCCACGATACAACTCAAAGTCTGCATCACTGATAATGGACATTTGCTCCATGGCTGAATTCCCAAGTTGCTGAGATTTGTGCTTAACTTGCAAGTTCATTCTGCTCTTTGACCTGTTCCATCATGGCCAACTCTTCAACAGATAGGACTTTATCCTCCGCTAAAATAATGACAAACTCTTCATCGAATTGAGCCATACCACAAATAAATTCGGTCCGGATCTTGGTACCAAAATTAGGGGCAGGCCTCATAAACTTACTTGATATTTCAATGACTTCAGAAACACTGTCAACCATAACACCTAGGTCTTGACGCTGTTCTTCATTCGTCACTTCGATAATGACAACACAAGTCTTTTTATTCACTTCTTGCGGTTTAAGATAAAAACGCCGAGCTAGGTTGACGACAGGTACCACTTCACCACGCAAGTTAATAATGCCTTGAATGTAGTCAGGCATCATTGGCACCTGAGTTACTTTGCCATACTCTAATATTTCCTTAACATGCAAAATCGCAAAGGCGTACATTTCACCATTGAGCTGAAATGTTAAGTACTGTTGATCTTGTGCTAATTCTGTATTGGACTTAGCCAATATCATCGAGTTAGCCTCAACCGGGATAAGATTAGCCACATTCACCTCCAGCCACTAAAAGCGCACATACTCAGGTTCATCGTCCATAGAAATAAACTCAATATCCTTTTTCTGTTTAGGACGTTGCTGCTCGTGGTGAACTGAAGATTTATTTGCTGCTTCACGGTGATTATTTTCCGTTTTGAAGAAGGTCATTAGTTGCTGGAGCTGCTGTGCTTGGCTACTCATCTCTTCAGAGGTCGACGCAAGCTCTTCTGATGCGGAAGCACTTTGTTGCGTGATACTGTTGAGCTGTTCCATCGCTTGGTTAATTTGTGTTGCTCCGGTTGCTTGTTCCATTGAAGCTGCGTTGATCTCTTGCACTAAATCGGATGTTCTTTGAATAGAAGGCACCATTTCATCCAGCAGTTTTCCGGCTTGTTCCGCTAAACCAACGCTATTTTTAGCGACCTCACCAATTTCTTGAGAAGCAACCTGACTGCGCTCTGCCAATTTTCGGACTTCGGCCGCTACCACTGCAAAACCTTTACCATGCTCGCCAGCTCTAGCAGCTTCGATTGCGGCGTTGAGCGCAAGTAAGTTAGTTTGATAAGCGATATCATCAATAATACCAATTTTCTCAGCTATCGATTTCATCGCTAACACGGTTTTAGCTACCGCTTCTCCACCTTCTTTCGCTTCTTTAGCCGCTTTACCTGCCATGCTATCGGTCACTTTCGCATTTTCAGTGTTTTGCGCGATTGAGGCTGACATCTGCTCTACCGACGAGGTAGTCTGTTCAACACTGGCCGCTTGTTCGCTCGCACCTTGACTTAAGTTCTGAGCGGTAGCTGAAACTTCTTCGGATGCCGAAGCCAATGCATTACTTGAGCTATTCACTTCACCTACGATGTCTGACAACTTGGCCACCATTTTTTGCATGGCTTCAAGCAAGCGACCCAATTCATCGCCTGACGTCGCTTCAATTTTACCTGTTAAATCACCCACAGCGAGTCGGTTAGCCAGCGACACTGCTTGCTCTAAAGGATTACAGATCCCGCGGATCAAGGTAACCGCAAATCCAATACCAAACAGTAGCCCCAATATAATTGATCCAATGGCTATCATTTGTAGGTTGTCATAAAGCTCAACCTCATGGTTATAAACATTCTGCGCTTCATTCGATTGCAGCTGAATTAATGCATTTACTGTTTTTTCAACGGGTGCATAGAGTGGGCGCACTTTATCAACCGCAAGGCGAGTCGCTTCATCAATGTCTAAACGTCGCAAAGCATCAATGGTGGGCTGTAGAGCTTGCTCAACAAAGGCTTTGTTCTGTTCTTCAAACTGTTTGGCTAACTCAGCTTCCTCTTTAGTTAAGTTAGTTAATTTGTATTTGCTCCATTTTTCATCGATTACTTTGAGATGATTCTCGACGGTCTCGATTTGGGCACGAATAATATCCGCTTCTGGGTACAGTTGTGAGAAAGCCAGCGCTATACGATTGCTCAGAAGACGAGATTTAATGTCACCGATAGACAGTGCTGGTACGGTTCGGTCATAGTAGACCGTTTCTAGCCCATGCAGTGTTTTTTGCATGCCATAAAGCCCTAGTGATCCGACTACAATGAGTAACAAACTTAAGATGCCAACTAGCATACTTAGTTTGAATTTAACTGAAATATTTTTAAACATAGCCTATTCCTTTCTGACGATGTAATTGAGCCAAGTTAGTGCATTGCCAATAAGCGATGCTTCGACTCTTCCTTCATAATATGTTGCGATAAACTGGCGATATCTAAGATAAGAGCAATATCCCCGCTGCCCAAAATAGTCGAACCGCTGATTCCTTTAACCCGTGAAAAAATCGGCCCAAGTGGCTTAATTACGGTTTGTAATTCCCCCAACAAATTATCCACGATCAAACCAGCACTTTGCCCCGCACTACTGACCACCACCACATTTTGGCGTTTTGAGCGACGCGCAGTGAGGTTAAATTGCACTCTTAAATCAATTAAAGGCAGCACTTGTCCCCTGAGATTAATATAAGGTTTGCCTTGGCCATCTTTGAGCCACTGGTCATCAAGTTCAACGCATTCTTGAACGGCATCCAATGGCACAACGAAGGTTTCGCTACTCACTTCAATTAAAAAACCATCAATGATCGCGAGTGTGAGCGGCAATACAATGCGGATAGTTGTTCCTCGATTAAGTAGGCTGTGAATCTCTACTCGACCTCGCAAATCAGTAATATTTCGCTTCACTACGTCCATACCGACACCGCGTCCTGAAATATTGGAAACCTGCTGGGCCGTTGAAAAGCCGGGCTCAAAAATGAGCTGAAAAATCTCGTCATCGGTCACGAGTTGGTTTTCATCAAGTAGCCCTTTTTCAATCGCTTTTGCGCGCAATTTTTCGCTGTTAAGCCCTTTTCCGTCATCGCTCACATCGATCACTATATTGCCTGAGTCATGGTAAGCATTGAGCGTGATGGTGCCGTGAGAAGGTTTACCATTTGCGACACGCTCTTCCTCTGTTTCAATGCCGTGATCAATCGCATTGCGCACTAAATGCATTAAAGGATCGCCAATTTTTTCAATCACTGATTTATCTAATTCGGTATCCGCACCGGTAATCGTGAGATGAATACTTTTGTTTAGCTCCTTCGCCATATCACGAACAACGCGTTGAAAACGGGCAAATGTCGCACCGATAGCCACCATTCTAAGCTGTAGTGCCGCGTCTCTGACTTCTTCGAGAAGGCCATTGAGCCGTGCAACAGATTCAATCATTACATTTTCGCCAATTAGCTCCGCCTGTAATGCACTGCCGGCACCTGCGGTGACCAATTCCCCGACTAAATTAATTAAGGTATCTAACTTTTCAGCATCCACTCGCAAGCTTTTTTGCTCTTTGGTTAGCGCCTCTCGGGCTTTACTTTGTTTATCGACCGCCGCATTGAGTACGGGTGCTAATTGAGCATCAGCCTGAGTGATAATTTCGCCTATGGGTATCGCGTCCGAACTCGCTTCTCGCCGCTCACTTTGTTGCTGCAATGCACGCTTCAATTCAGTCTCAGTGAGCGCGCCACAACGAACTAATATTTCGCCAATTCTATAATTTTCATCGGGCATTGATTGAATGTGCTCAATGAAGTCACCCACTTTGGCACTGGGTGGAAAGATGCGAACGTCACCTTCTTCACGAATGAATTCAAACACGTCTTCGATTTGTTGTTTAGATGCCGGCGAATAGAAACGCAGTTCAAAACCCAAATAACAACATTCCGGATCAAAGTTGTGCCAATCAGGTAATTTTCGGTCGACCGCCTCGATATAAATAACCTCTCCCAGCGTAGTTAAATAAGAAAGAAAAGAGAGCGGATCCATACCATCTTGGAATGCATGAAGCGGGAAAGTTAAAGAGATATGCCAGCAGAAATTGTCGAGTGCGGTGTGATCAGGTTCAGATTCCGTGGCTGGTGAATGACTTTCTGGTTCAGATTGACCTAAAAACTCAGACAATCGGGCTCCTAAGCGCTGTCCGGTAACGTCATCTTCTGATGACTCTTGCCCCGTTTGAGCATCATCAATCAAGCTCACCATGTGATCGCGGCACTCAAGCAACAAGGAAATATGCTTTTCATGCAACTTAAGTTGTTCTGAGCGCAATAAATCAAGCAAGCTTTCTACTTTATGAGTAAAACGAACGATCTCATTTAAGTTAAATATCCCTGCTGAGCCTTTTACAGTATGCGCTGCTCGGAAAATTGCGTTTAATCGCTCATTTAAGCCATCAAGATTCCCGCTATCCAGTTCAAGAAGGTCAGATTCCATCCCTTCAAGCAACTCCCTACTCTCATTAAAATAAGTTTGGAGCGCCGCAGCCATCATTTCGTCCATAGTATCTCCCTGGGGCTTCGTCATTAGCTTGTCACTTTGTCTTATTGTGAACTCGAAAGAACGATAGGGTCATGAAACCATCCCACTAGCCCCAGTTTACCCAGCACATCCACCACGACTTCACTGTGATGAATCAGTTCACATCCCTGTTCTATTCTTGCTTTTTTAAATGCCATCAATACTTGTACGCAACTGCTGTCCAGAGCAGTGACTTGGGAAAGTTCAATGGCGATCTTCTCGCTATGAGACACAAAAGGGGTCAGCTGCTCAAACAAATTTCGAGCCTCATAAATCGTCAGTTCACCGTCAAGTTTTAACATTAATTGCTCATCGGTTTGGTGTGGAGTCAGCATAATCCCCCCTTAGGCTTGGATCAGTTTTGCTACGGCGGCAAGCATCTGTTCAGGTGCAAAGGGTTTTACAACCCAAGCTTTCGCACCCGCAGCACGACCCTGTTCTTTCTTCGATGCCTCAGATTCAGTTGTGAGCATAATCACCGGCGTAAATTTTGTGTCTGGCCTTTGCTTCAGCTCTTTAAGTAAGGTAATGCCATCCATATTCGGCATATTTACGTCGCTGATGACCAAATGAACACGATTCCCGGCCAATTTGGATAATGCATCTTTACCATCATGAGCTTCGATCGTCTGATAGCCTGCTCCTTTTAAGGTCATACTCACAACCTGCCGAATTGAAGCCGAATCATCTACAACAAGTACCGTTTTGTTCATCACGAGTTCCTCATTTATTTATTTACGGTTCTCAAAAGAAAGTAATGTCCGTGCTAGTCACCTTGCTTTTCACCTCAGTAACCTTGCCTTTGTGGCTTTCATGTTGTTCTATCATGGTGTAGTTCTTGGTCATTTTTTCCAGCCATTTTTGCGGGGATAATTCGCCTGCGATCGCATGATTGCTGTCTTGTTTGAGCAGCTCTAATGAGTCACTGAGTTCTTTGAGATTGGTGCTGATTTGCTCTAATATTTGGCTTACTCGGTCTTGAAATTGCAATTTCACAATCACACTACTGATTGTTTCCTTCACCGAAAATGCATCTTCTTTTAACCGCTCAGACTGTTGCTGTAAGGTTTGTGCCATATCTTGGAAGTGGTTAATGACATAATCGATACGCTGCTCGGTTTGTTCCATTTGTTCACTCTCAGCCGCAATAGCCATTTCAGCCGTCTTAAATGTAGTATTAATCGCATCACTGACAACGTTCACTTTCTCCGTCATGCTGCTAGCGATCTCCCTTGAACGCTGTGAAAGGTTACGCACTTCATCGGCCACCACTGCAAAACCTCGACCGGCCTCTCCTGCTCTGGCTGACTCAATGGCAGCATTAAGTGCTAATAAGTTGGTTTTTTCAGCAATGCCCACCACATCGGTTGCCATTTTTTTTAAATCGACTGTGTATTGATCAAGGCTGCGCATTTCATCAAGCATATGCTCTCTTGTCTTTTGGCTTTCTCTAAGCTCATCAACCGCTTTAGAAAGCATGGCTCGACAACGCTCAATTTCGCTCATTAAATTGCGCTCATCTTTTAAGGTTGAACCTTGCGAGAAGGAGAGTGCTTGTGAAAGCTGCGTGACAAGATCACCAAATTGCTGGCTCAGTTGAGTAACAGAATCGGTAA
Organism: Vibrio sp. 1151_11; assembly: GCF_029478525.1. Classification (NCBI taxonomy): domain Bacteria; kingdom Pseudomonadati; phylum Pseudomonadota; class Gammaproteobacteria; order Vibrionales; family Vibrionaceae; genus Vibrio; species Vibrio sp. 1151_11. The sequence continues at coordinate 71,093 of NZ_SHMN01000010.1, forward strand.
GTTGCACATTGGCTAAATCAATATGACGAGACCACACTGGTAGAGATTGAGCAAAGAGAGGCTCTAAAGAATGATATCCATCCAGTTGGATCTCTTGTGTTTGAGAAAGGTGTTCAATCGTCTTTTTTTGAGCTTTGACTTGGGAAATGAAGGATTCGTAATTCCAAATTGCATAGCTAACACTAGCAAAAGTAACAAATAATAGAGCCCAAACACCAAAATGTGTTGGCTGTGGCATAAGAGCAACTATCGACAATAGCACTAAGGGCACGTAAACACGTACCAGCCTAATGAGGAGCATGATTTATTATCCTTTAGCCATAAAACACTGACGAAAGCTATGACGTTATGTAAGAAGTTGTTATGCAACGCCTAGAGCTCATAACTAAAGATAGGAAAGCTTGGAGGAATCTGCAATGTAGTCGGTAGATGTAATTTTACTTTTGTTGTGTTAGGTAATTTTAAACAGTCCACTCTTATCAGTCAGAGTAACGATTGACTTTCGTTAAGTTCGGCTGAGTAACGTCATTAAGCCCTCTCCTCTGTTCTCATAACATGACGCACTGATCGGATCACATGGGCTTTATTTTATTTAGCTATCTTTCCTAGAAATACATCACTAGAATCCATCGCTTTTCTGATCCTCCGCACATCGGTTAGTTACGAAAATACAACATTGAACGAATTTAATCACCTAAACTTAAGCATCACATACTGTAATGAAATCAAATTCATGAATAATACCAAGCGAAACAACAGCCAACTCACCGCACTGCTCTACCTCTTAGCTGCGCTGCTATTTGCCACCTATGGCGGACGAATCTGTCCGATGTTGTCCAGTTTAAGCGCATTAGAAATCACCACTCATGTCACGATTAGTGTATTTTGTGCATGGGTAATGCGTCGATATCTCTTTATTCACCATCATTGGGCAAAAACAGAACAGTATGCGAAGCTCGATAGTGTTTTGTTTTTTCTTGTCAGTATTCCACTCGCTCTTTATTACAATCAGCACTATCAATTCACTCTCGATAGCAACGTAAAAGTCCTGTTTGGTTTAACACTGTTTGGTTTCTTTACCGGAAGCTTATTACAACTCATCGCTAAACGAGCTCAATATCGCCAGCACGCAGTACAATTGAATCGTCAACAACTCCAAGGTGAAAGGCATTCGATTGTTAAGCAGATGATCGGGTTAATGATGCTGATGATCCTCACTCTGACAGCCACACTCACGATGGTCGCAGTGAAAGATCTTTTTTGGCTTGAACATAACCCTGCCAGTTTAATCAATGGGCATGGCAAGATAAGTATTATTAAAGAGTTTATTTATGTTTCTTTGGTTTTGGGCGGTTATGTAATCGCTATCCTCTGGCAGTGGGGAAAACTGATGAAGCAAATATTGCACGCTCAAGAGCATTCGCTATGCCAAGTAACTCAAGGTGATATAGCACAACGCTTACCGATTTTTGAAAATAACGAGTTAGGCTCTGTGGCTTGGTTGACCAATCAAATGTTGGATAGCCTACAAAACTCACAGGATGAAGTAAAAACCACGCGTGATGTCGCCATCGTCAGCCTAGCCGCTTTAGCTGAATCTCGCGATAATGAAACTGGCGCTCATATTTTACGTACTCAAGAATATGTCAAAGTACTCGCGCAATATCTAAGCCAAAAACCGAAATATCAGCCTTTATTAACGCCCACTTATATTGATTTACTCTACAAATCAGCCCCATTACACGACGTTGGCAAAGTCGGTATCCCTGATGCCGTCCTACTGAAACCCGGCAAACTCACCGATGATGAGTTCACTATTATGAAGGGGCACCCAGAGATCGGCGCACAAGCGCTGTCGATTGCCGAGCAGCACCTTGGCACAAGTTCCTTTTTAGCAATCGCGAAAGAAATCGCCCTCACTCACCATGAAAAATGGGATGGTTCGGGCTATCCAAAACAACTCAAAGGGGAAGAGATTCCACTCTCAGGCCGTTTAATGGCACTGGCTGATGTATATGATGCGCTCATCTCAAAGCGCGTTTACAAACCCGCGTTTTCTCATGATGAAGCAAAAGCCATCATTCTACAGGGCGAAGCGACACATTTTGACCCACAAGTCGTAGAGGCTTTTTTGAGTGTTGAACAACAATTTGTCGCCATTGCCGCTCGCCATCAGGATAAACATTAATCTCTTATTACAGTGACTCCTCCGCTCAACGGCAATATATCGTATTTGATGATGAATTTTGCCGTTGAGCTGACTACTTCTCAAAGTAAAACCTATTTAATCTCCCCGCCTGAAAACGGTGGATGATAGAGTTTTTTTTAAAAAATCGCCTTTTTGTTCATGATTCTTAGCCAACACAAATTATTTTCAGTTTTTCTGTTTTGTGTGTTGTAACGGATATTTCATAAAGGTATAAATACCTTAATTTTATGTTTCTAAAATCCCTTCTAACACTTTACATGGATGATGATTATGTTTGAAAAAGTTGTCGCAGCTCCGGCTGACCCTATTCTTGGTTTAACCGAAGAGTTTAAAAAAGATCCTCGCACTGAAAAAATTAACCTCGGTGTTGGTATCTACAAAAATGAAGCAGGTGAAACACCTGTTCTTGCGACAGTAAAGAAAGCGGAAGCGGCGTTGCTTGAGTCTGAAAAGACCAAATCTTATCTCACCATTGAAGGTACTGCTGAATATGGGCTCGCGGTACAAAAACTCCTGTTTGGCGATGAATCTGAGATTGTGACGCAAAAGCTCGCAAAAACGGCGCAAGCGCCGGGTGGTACTGGTGCACTGCGTGTAGCTGGTGAATTTATTAAGCGTCAAATCGGCGACGTGAAAGTGTGGATCAGCAACCCAACATGGGCAAACCATCACGGTGTTTTTAATGCGGCTGGTTTAGAAACCACGCAGTATTCGTACTACAATGCCGAAACGAAAGATAAAGATTTCGCAGCGATGCTTACCGATCTTGAGCAAGCTCAAGCGGGTGATATTGTTCTTCTACACGGGTGCTGCCACAACCCAACTGGCATTGATCCAACCGATAAAGAGTGGGAAACGTTAGCAAAATTAGTCGCTGATAAAGGGCTTCTTCCTCTGTTTGACTTTGCTTATCAAGGTTTTGCGAAAGGTGTTGAAGAAGACGCACAGGGCTTACGTACTTTTGCGAAATACAATAAAGAGATCTTAGTGGCAAGCTCATTCTCTAAAAACTTCGGTTTGTACAATGAGCGCGTGGGTGCGTTTACCATCGTTGCTGGCTCAACAGATGTCGCTGAAACAACCTTCTCACAAATCAAAGCGATCATTCGTTCCATTTATTCAAACCCACCAGCGCACGGTGCTGCGGTCGTTACTTATATCCTCAACAACGCCGAACTGCGCGCAGAATGGGAAAACGAAGTGACGGAAATGCGTGAACGTATTCAAGAGATGCGTGAGCTGTTTGTTACCACCCTAAAAGCCGAAGGTGTGAAGGCTGATTTTAGCTTTATTGAACGTCAAAATGGCATGTTCTCTTTTTCTGGTTTGAACAAGGAACAAGTTGCTCGTCTGAAAGATGAATTGGCAATTTACATCGTCGGTTCCGGCCGTATCAGTGTGGCAGGCATGACGAAATCGAATATGGGCCCACTGTGCAAAGGTATTGCAGCGGTTCTATAATCGATAATGATAAGAAATAGACAACAATAGCCGCCACTTGTCGGCTATTTTTTTATCTTCAATTCACTGAAATGGCACTTGATTCACATCGAAGCGCGTACACTTTCCCCTCTTGCCTGCAAAGCACGTTCTTTTCATGTACTATAACTCTCTGAATCCTATGTCCAATGCCACCGATGTAACCGGATCCCTTTGACAAGTTATATCGTTTAGCTGGCTCACGATGTCAGAATCCCACAATATGAACTCCGAAACACAAGGAAGCCTCCATGGAAGCAGAACTAATTGAAATCAAGAACTTCCTTGCTCAATATCCACCGTTCAATGAACTACCTGAAGAAACACTGATCGAAGTGACGCAGAGCGTAGAAATCTCCTATTTTCGACAAGGTACACCCATCATTCATTTTGGTGATCATATCCAGGACTTGTATTTGATCCGCAGCGGCGTCGTCGAGGTGTACCGTCGCAAAGGCGAATTATACAACCGCCTAACCGAAGGCGGTTTATTTGGTCAAATGGGGCTATTGACGAATAACCGTGTTCGTTTTCCGGTCACAGCGATTGAAGATACGCTGGTTTATTGTATTCCAGAGGCAAGGTTTCAGGATTTATATGACAACTATGATTCCTTTGCTGATTTCGTTGAAGTGCAAGATAACGCGCGCCTTCGCCAAGCCGTACTGAGTAAAACAGAGCAGAATGATCTCACCACCTCGAAAGTACGAACCTTACTCAGCCGAGAAGCCCCTTTCGTTTACAAAACAGAAACCATTCAACATGCGGCGATCAAGATGGCGGAAGAGAGTATCTCTTCACTGCTGGTGATTGATCCTGATATTTTGCAAGAGAGTGACGACGATAACAGCCCGGTAATCGGCATCCTGACTGACCGAGATCTCTGCACGCGTGTATTAGCCGTTGGCATCGATCCTAATCACCTCGTCACGGAAGTGATGACAACGGAGGTTATCTCATTAGATCATAATGCTTATGTCTATGAGGCCATGCTGAAAATGCTTCGGTACAATGTTCATCATCTTCCTATACTCAAAGAAAAAAAGCCGATCGGTATCATTGAAGCGACCGACATTGTTCGCTACGAATCACAAAACTCATTGCTGCTCGTCAGTCGCATCTTCCAGCAACAAAGTGTTGAAGAGTTAGCCACACTGTCGCACCAAGTCAAAGACAGTTTTGTTCGTTTAGTCAACGAAGATGCGAACTCACATATGATCGGCACGGCGATGTCAGTGATTGGCCGTAGCTTTAAACAAAGAATCATTGAACTTGCCGAAGAATTACTAGGCTCGCCGCCTATTCCATACTGCTTTTTAGCCTTGGGTTCTATGGGCCGTGATGAACAGTTAATTGTCACGGACCAAGATAACGCTTTAATTTTGGACGATAGCTATGAAGAAACACAACATGGTGCTTATTTCGAAGCGTTCGCCAAATTTGTCTGCGACAGCTTAGATCAATGCGGTTACAGCTACTGTACGGGGGACATTATGGCCAGCAACCCGATGTGGCGTATGACTCGTAAAGAATGGGAAGCCTGCTTTGCCGATTGGATAGATAACCCTAACCCTAAAGCGCTATTGAATGCATCCATCTTTTTTGACTTATACGGAGTGTGTGGCAGGACCAAATGGGCAGAACAACTGAATGGGTTTATTGTCCGTCGAGCACGCAAAAATAATCGATTTCTTGCATGCCTTGCACGAAATGCACTGAACCGCACGCCACCATTGGGGTTTTTCAAAGACTTTGTGATGGAAAAAGATGGACGACACAATAACACCATCAATTTAAAACGTCGCGGCACGGCACCGTTAGCGGATTTAATCCGTGTGCATGCATTGGCTGTCGGTTCACGTTCTACCAACTCGTTTGAACGTTTAGATGACATCATTGAAGCCGGAATTCTACCCAAAGGACGGGCGCAAGATCTGCGTGACGCAATGGAGTTTATCGCTATGGTACGCATTCGCCACCAAGCGGCTGACGTTGAACAAGAAATAGAGCCAGATAACAATATCGAGCCAGAAAACCTATCTGATTTTGAAAGACGTAACTTAAAAGATGCATTTCAAATCCTAAGCAATGCGCAAAATTTCTTGAAATTCCGTTATCAAGCCAGCAATAACTTTAAGTGAGAGTGATGATTAAACAATGGTTTCAAAAACCGAGCATCGATTGGGTAGCAAAATATGCCAATAAGCAGTCGTTGGTTAACCATCCGTTACTCAAAGATTTTTATTCAAGGCCGATTGCTAAGGGTTGCACGCCAATCGATGAAATAGAGTTTGTCGCTTTAGATTTGGAAACAACGGGTTTAAGTGCGCAGCATGATGACATTATCACCATTGGCTTGGTGCCTTTTACCTTAAACCGTATCTATCTCAACCGCTCTAAACATTGGATAGTTCGGCCACGCCAAGCGTTAAAAGAGGATTCGGTGGTTATCCATGGCATCACACACAACGATATTTTAGATGCGCCAGATTTGGCAGAAGTGCAGGAGTCGATACTGAAGGCCTTATCTGGAAAAATTGTTGTGGTTCATTACCGTCATATTGAACGTAGCTTTCTCAATCAAGCATTAAAAGTGCGATTGGGTGAAGGTATTGAGTTCCCTGTGATCGATACTTTGCAATTGGAAACGGAAATTCAACAACGGTTGCATGGAGGTTTATGGAACCAGTTAAAAGGGCAAAAACCACAATCAGTGCGTTTAGGGCAAGCGCGGGCGCGTTATGGACTACCAGCGTACACCCCACACCACGCTTTAGTTGATGCTATTGCCACCGCGGAATTATTCCAAGCACAAATCGCTCATCATTTTGATCGGCAGCAAAGTGTCCGAACGTTGTGGCTATAACTTTTTGATTATCCTTTCAAGGGATTCTTTCAAGGTTTAGTACCGTGATCGACACGAGCAAAAAAAGAGGAACCCATGTTAGGTTCCTCTTTTTTAATCACATCTCGGCTTTTACGCTTAGAACTTACAGCTTAAAGCGACGAATTTCATTTTCTAACTGATGCGAAAGCTCAGAAAGTTGTGATGCTTGTGCTGCTGCTTCATGCGCTTCTTGTGCAAGATCGTTAGACACATCGCGGATCCCTTCCGTGTTGCGAGTAATTTCCGACGTCACAGAAGCTTGCTCTTCAGCGGCCGAGGCAATTTGCGTCGCCATGTCACTGATGCGCTCAACTGAATTATGAATTTGCATCAAACTTGCTGCAGCGGCGTTCGCATCATCTACGCTGGTTCCAGCAAGCATACGGCTATCACCCATAATGCCAACCGCTTTACCCGTCGTTGATTGCAACGTTTCGATCATCTGCTGAATTTCTTTTGTCGAAGCATGTGTACGTTGGCTAAGCACACGAACTTCATCGGCAACCACGGCAAAGCCACGACCTTGCTCACCAGCACGTGCAGCTTCAATCGCCGCATTCAATGCTAGCAGGTTAGTTTGCTCTGCTATGTTTTGAATGGTCGCCAGAATCGTATTGATGTGTTTGCCGTGTGCTTCCAGCTCAAGGATAACATCAGTGGCCACTTGAACTTCTTTGGCCAGGTTTTGAATCGAACCTTGTGTTTGTGAAACTTGATTCGAACCATGTACGCAAGCCGTTACCGCTTCGCCAGAGTTTTGAGCGGTATGATCCGCGTTACCGGCAATCTCTTGTGTAGCTGCGGCCATTTCATTGATGGCCGTAGCCACCATATTAATTTCATCTTGTTGTAAACGGATACGCGCACTACGCTCTTTGGCTTGAGCGGCCGTCTGTTTTGACTGTTCAGACAACGCAGCAGAAACAAAGCTGAGTTTAGAAACCATGGTGTGCATATTACCGACAAAGGTATTAAAGTTTTGTGCTAATTGCCCAACTTCATCATCACTTCTTGGTTCAAGACGTTGAGTTAAATCACCGTCTCCGGAAGCAATTTCCTCTAAGGCTTTGGATACTCGGCTAAGATCTCTAAACAAAAAGCTCACTAACCAAGAGACGATCACAATCACAGCGATAGTAATCACAAGTGCAGTCACAATTAGGTCAATGAGCAAGGATGTATGCGCTGCTTCTTCCGTTGCACGATCCATTTGGATAGCAAAGATCCAATCGGTTTGCGGCACTTTGGCGAAGTAAAATAGCTTATCAACACCTTGTAATGACGCGTCTTCAACGGTACCTGAAGCCACTGCTTGCTCTATCATGTTCATCGTCAACGTCTTCGACAATGACGACACTGGTTTTAATAAGAAATTTTTATCTGGATGCGCTAAAAAGGTTCCATCTTGCGCATCAATCAACATCGCGTAGGCATTTTTGCCCGCATCTAAACTGATGACATCTTGGATCAACTGATCGATTAACACATCGGCACCAACGACGCCGACAAATTGCCCATTGCGACGCACAGGATCTGCAATTGTCACCAACAGTGCATTGGTGATCGCGTCTTTATAAGCGGTGGTGATAATTTGTTTATTCGCTGAAACGGCATCTTTATACCAAGGACGTTGGCGAGGATCATAGTCAGCACGGTTACGCTCAGGGTGTGAACGATACATCTCACCTTGCGGTGTACCAAAGAAAATATCATCAAAGCCACCCGCTTTGCGAGCTTGCTGTAAGAAAGGAACGACATCATCTTGAGCGGTGTAGTCATTAAAAGCGGTTGAGATCTCTTTACGGACCACAATCCAGTCCGAAATGCCTTTCGCAGCGGCAGCTGACAAGCTTTCTGCCCGCGAATATACGCCATTTCGAGTTTGTTCAAAGAGTTGATCAGCGGCTAGCCAAGTCAACGCGCTCGCCATAACGACGACGGCAGAAAGACTGGCACCGATTAGCTTTTGCTTTAAGGTTAATTTCATTGGTTTGCAGAATGTTAGATACAGGAACGGAGGCGGATATTAACCAGATTTAACACAAGATGCACGAAATATATGTCGAATTCTGACACAAGATAACCATTTGCTTTTCTTAGTATTTTAGCAAAACACTCTAATGACGATCGTCAAAAAAACATCAAAAAGGCGACTTTCGTCGCCTTTTCAAATCAATGTCGAAATTAACGTTTCAAGAGCTCGGTTCGCATTCCCAACAGTAGGCTGACACACATCAACAGCAGCACGATAGTAAATGGCAGCGCCGTTGATATTGCGGCGGCTTGCAACGCTTCAATAGCATTGGTGCCACCAATCCATAACAAGGCTACGGCGATAGCGCCTTCCATCAACGCCCAGAAAATACGCTGTAGGACAGGGGCATCCACTTTGCCTCCAGCAGTAATACTATCAATGACCAGTGACCCTGAATCTGATGAGGTGATAAAAAATACCAACACTAACACAACCGCAATCACTGAAAGTAACGTGCCATAAGGCAGTGCATCAAACATTTGGAACATCGCCAGTGGCACTTCGGTCAAACCATTCGCGCCTAATTGGCCAACATTGTTGATGACTTGATCAATCGCCAAACCACCAAATACAGACATCCAAATCAAGGTAACAGCAGTAGGTACTAATAATACGGCGGTGAGAAACTCGCGGATAGTACGGCCTTTTGATACTCGCGCAATGAACATTCCAACAAATGGTGACCATGAAATCCACCAAGCCCAATAGAACACTGTCCAACCTTGGAACCAAGCCTCATCAGTTCGACCGTGCGGGTTACTGAGTGGGATGATATTTTCAATATACGCCATTAATGTGGTTGGAATGGATGAAAAGGTTACGGTATAGCCAATCAGTGCAACCAAAATCAGCAGCAAGAACGCAACGATCATATTGATGTTACTGATGACTTTGACACCACCATCAATACCACGCACCACGGAGACCACTGCTAATAAAGTAACAACGGTAATCACGACAATTTGTAAGCCCATTCCGGCATCAATGCCAAACACATGATGGATACCACTAGCCGCTTGTTGCGCCCCCAGCCCTAATGACGTTGCTAAGCCAAACAATGTTGCTAATACAGCCAGAATATCAATGATATGCCCTGCCCAGCCCCAAGCGCGATCGCCAAGCAACGGGTAAAAAATAGAGCGAATAGAAAGCGGAAGCCCTTTGTTGTAAGTAAAGAACGCAAGGGAAAGCGCTACCACACCGTAAATGGCCCAAGGGTGTAGACCCCAATGGTACATGGTTGCACCTAATGCTAGTTTAGCTGCTTCGGGTGTGTTAGCTGCAACACCTAAAGGTGTCTCATACCAACCAGTAAAATACGCCACCGGTTCAGCGACACTCCAGAACATGAGACCAATACCCATCCCTGCGGCAAACAGCATAGAGAGCCAAGAAATAAAAGAGTAGTCTGCTGTCGCCTCTTGGCCACCTAAACGTATTTTACCAAAGGGAGAAACTATCAAGCCTAAGCAAAACAGCACAAAAAGATTACCCGACCAAATAAACAGCCAGTCAAAAGTGCCAATAATTTTCCATTTAACGCCATCAAGCACGCTCTTCGCAACCTCAGGATCAACGACTAAAGCGGCGACTAAAAATAGCGCAATAAATCCAGCACTAAAGCCAAACACTGGGTTATGAACATCAAACCCCCACTTTTGCACGTTATCTTGCCCGACAGTGTAGTCAGTACTGTCGATACTGTACTTATCAATACCTTTTGTCATTTTACCTCTCTAGAAATCTAGACATGATTTTTCAGTTGAGATTAATAACCATGAGAACGAAACAATTTTAAGAAAAAAAACCAAAAATAACTTCGTACTCATAGCAATTTGTTTTTCAATATGCTGAATACCCTACCAACATCACAGAAAAATTCCACTAAAAATCAACAAAAAATGCCATATAAGGCAAAAATCAAGCCTAGACGGTTAAATGTCAACCAATGAAGGGTGGGAATTGAAAACAAAAACATTCGAGTACTAATCATTTTACATCTCAACTTATACACTCATCATCTTAGACCAAAACAAAAGAGGTCGAATGCTACTGTTCAAGTGAAAAGAACTGCGCTATGGTCCCCGCTTATTAATAACTTTCTTTTTGGGACAATGAGTTTGGAAAAACATGAAGAAGTTTTGATCTCAATTCGACAAATTATTCGCGCAATTGATCTGCACTCTAAAAAACTGAATAGAGACGCTGGACTTACTGGTCCCCAGCTTATTTTAATGCGCTCAATTCAAACCCTTGGTGAGGTGACTATCCGCACATTGTCGGATCATACGAACATGAGCCAGGCCACTGCCACCACCATTTTGGATAGATTAGAGCGCAACGGATACGTACAGCGAATTCGCAGCAATACCGATAAACGAAAAGTGCACGCCCATTTAACGGACGAAGGTAAGAAGCTGCTAGAAAAGGCACCGCAACCATTGCAAGAAAGCTTTGTCGAACAATTTAGGCAGCTTCAAGAGTGGGAGCAAAGCCTGTTGCTCTCATCAGTACAACGTTTATCTTCTATGATGAATGCCGAAAACATCGATGTCGCACCGATGCTCGAAATTGGCTCTATTACCAAAGAAGAGTAGCTTTGATTGCATTTTAAAATTTGATCGTAAAAAAGCCTCGGGGCTACCGAGGCTAATTCATTCACAACGAACAGCAGATTAAATAGCTTTATAGATAACTTTGTTGCCTGCTAACTGCTCTTTCACTACCAGATTTTCTTCTACTAGTTTCTTGAGTGCGCCAGTGGCCCAAGCGGCGGCTTTCGCATCTTCTTGACCAGCACTTAAGCCGATCGATTTAGGATTCATACCTTCTGCGTGGTTAGCGACGATATCTAAAACCTGTTGCTGTTTTGGCGTTAACGCAACATCCACTTTTTTAGAGTTCGCTGCACCTTTATCCACAACTACTTTTGTTGCAGCGGTTTTTGCTACGGTCGATTGCGCTGTTACAGGCTTTGCTGATTGAGAGGCGATCAAGTTTGCAACCGTCGCTTTAATACGCTTTTGCAATTTTGCCTGCACCTTACGCTTATGAGCAAGTCTCATCGAATATTTCTCCATTTCACTGCGTTTCAAGCAGTGGTGAAAATTTGAAGCGCGTTTTATATCAAAAATCGTCCTCGATTTGTAGGGCATAGCACAGATTGAGGGGCAAAAACGCATTTTGATGCGTTAACTGACTACAATTTATACAGGTCGCAACAGCCAACAACGATGCTGTAGCTCGAAGGAGTTTCACTGGTTTATGCACACCCAACATTTGTCTAATACGCGCTTTTCTCTGCAATCACCTGTGGTTAAATGGGTCAATACGACTTGTATCATCGCTTCAATTTGCATTGTCATGTTCTCATCCAACATTATTCATGCGCTGCTGTTAGTAAGTGCACTGGCAGTGACTCTAATCACCTTCTATCTTTTGATTTTGAAAGGAAAAGTTAGCTACACCCTAACCGCTACCCATTTTCAGCAGCATCTCTTTAAAGGAGGTTGGGTCGTAAAATGGAACAATATTAGCCGCATTGGGGTATGCAGTTATGAATATCATGGTTGGCACCAACCTTTGCCTTGGATTGGGATCAAACTGAAGGATTATTCACCTTACCTTGAGAGTGTATGCCCCAGAATCGCTAGTGAGATCTTGCTCAGCCAGCGCGCGCTGCTCTACTTAGGAGCAAAACAACAGCGCAAAGAGACTCAATTTGAAGACTTGGTACTCGACAACGCACCTTACACTGCGCCAAACGGTAATTACTATCATGGTCTTATGGCAATGTTAGCCAATCGGATGCGCTATCAACGGCAATTTTTTGATTATGATATTTTTATCTCAGCGCACGATCTGGATCGTGACGCCGAGGCGTTTGTGGGGCTGATTCGGCGCTACCTCGCGGCGGCCGAACCAGACTAAGACATGGTTTAATGGGCGCAGAAGGAACACTCTGAGCCTAATCAAGATCAATACAGGGGCATTTCATCTGCGACATAAGGGTTATTGGCACGTTCACGGCCAAAAGTCGATTGCGGACCATGGCCGGGCACAAACGTCACATCGTTGCCAAGTGGCCATAGCTTAGTTTTGATCGAGTGAATAAGGGTATTGAAATCACCTTGCGGGAAATCCGTACGGCCGATACTACCGTTAAACAATACATCACCAACAAACGCCAATTTCGCTTGCTGGCTAAACAGCACCACGTGACCGGGCGTGTGGCCGGGCGTGTGCAATACTTGTAGAGTTTGAAGGCCAAACTTCACTTCATCACCGTCATTAAGCCATTGGGTAGGTTCAAAGGCTTCCGTCAGTGGAAAACCAAACATTTGGCTTTGACCTTCGAGGCCTTGTAGCCAGAAGTTGTCCGCTTTGTGTGGTCCAATAATATCGACGCCGCCCAACTGCTGCGCCAGCGGTTCGGTTCCACCGACATGATCTAAATGACCATGAGTAAGAACCAAACTGACCACTTTTACCCCGAGTTCATTGATCAACATCACGAGCTGTTTCACATCACCGCCGGGGTCAACCACGATCCCTTCCATGGTGTCATCACACCAAACGATAGAGCAGTTTTGAGAGAAGGAAGTGACGGGCACCACTTGATACTTTAACGACATACTAAAACCTTGTTCGAATTCGCAGTTGGCCGAACTATGACATTGACACTTTCATTTGACAAGTCACGAACAGCCTTATGACCAATGACGTACAGGCCCAGTATCAATGTGCACAAAATCACTGCTAGGATAATAACCAACACCGCCAGCGCCCAATTCGATCGCCGCTTCGCGTACTTGACTCAACTGAACACCATCTAACCGAAAATCAATTGCTTGGCCTAGCATATGGAAACTTTTCTTAGCAACCCCAGAGGAGTGAGTGCGCAACATTTCATTGGTGGCAGGAGATCGATAACCAGAGATGATTTGTACTTCCGCTTGCGTACCAAGTAGAGATTGAATTTTCGATATTTGGTCAAATAGATTTTTGTCCATTGGATGGACTTCGTTGCGGCGGAAATCACGGCAAATATGGTTGAGCCGATCAAGCTCAGATCGAACATAACGAACACCGTTGAAATAACAGGTTTCAAGTGTTTCACCGGTATGTAAATTATTCATCGCGAGTATGCGAGAGGTTTCAGGGTACGATGCCAATACTATCTGGGGGGCACACGCCGCTAAAACGACACCACTACCAGCCAATTTTATAAAATGACGACGAGAAACTAACAAGGTTGGATACCTTCACAACTGAATTTATTTTCAACAAGCCCGGACACTACCGGACTCCATTGTGAAGATCAAATGCATAAATTGTGCTCGAAATGCTCAAGAGAGAGCCACAGCATCGTTACTCTTTGAACATAAAAGAGATCTTTATTAAGTCATTTTTTGGTAAATTGAGAGACGCATCCCTGCTTACTTAGGTGACCACTGTTTTAGCGGTATCCATTCACCCATTACTGGTGCTGAATGCATCATAACGATAGATATCATCTCGGTAATGCAGTTCCCCACCTTCATACCAAACGGTTTGATAGATGATGTATACGGGGATGCGCTGCTTTAATGGGATCGTGCCATTCGTAGGCCCTTCTTTACCCGTTAATTTATCACCATTAATACCTTGGGTTTCTAATATCATCGAAGCAAACTTATCGGCATTTTGTACTCGAATGCAACCCGAACTAAAGGCTCGCGACGTATTATTGAATAGGTATTTACTCGGCGTATCATGTAGGTAAATCGCTCTACGATTGGGCGTATTAAATTTATACAGACCTAATGCATTATCTTGCCCGGCTTGCTGACGCATTCGGTAGGGAAAAGAGGCCGGATTCACCGCAGACCAGTTGATGTTGCTTGGGTCAATTTGATCGTTCGAGCGCCAGCTCGAAACAATATCAATATTGTGTTGACGCAAATAGTTTTGATCTTTTTTTACCATCGGCAGAATATCTTCTACCATAATTTTGTATGGCACATTCCACGTCGGGTTTAGGATCAAAGAATCTAATTTGGTGCTCATGAGTGGCGTTTTGCGTGAAACTCGGCCCACCACCACTTTAGACTGAAAGACTTCTTTACCTAAATACCAGTAACGCATGTCAAAGCTGGGAACGTTGACTACGATCTGTGTCTCTTTTGATTCTGGCCACAAACGAGTTCGCTCTGCATTTAATGCCAACATAGACAAGCGTGCCTGCAAAGACAAATTTAACCACTTTAAGGTCTCGGGGCCAATCATGCCGTCAGCTTTTAAACCGTGCATCGCTTGAAACTCTTTCACAGGTTTGACCAAGCTGTTGTCATACCAAGTTACGTCGTCACGCACTGTGCTAACATCGATATTAACTAATGATAAGCGGGCAATAAGCACACTACGTTGTGAGAGCTTATCGCCAGGTTTTTTTAAGCCTTTTTGGGTGTACAACGAGAGCGCTGCATTTTCAGTACTGAGCAGAAAATCATAGGCGTGTAGCAGTTGATCATAAGCCGCGTTGTTGGGCGCATAGCCATTGAGCAGATCTCCGATACTGTTAACTTCCACCGCAACATGAAGGGCGAACAAGGCTTCTTGGCTTGGTGGAGCAATGGCAGAGTTGAGCTTACGTTCAAAGAACCAAGCCATACCGACTTTGGGAGCTTGCTCGGCATAACTCAAATACAAAAGTAAAGTATCGGTCGCCAGCAGATCGTATTCGTTGAACGCTTGCTGATTCCGGTACGCTTTCATTTGCGCTAACTGGCGTGAAAATAAAGGGCTAAACCCCGCTCGGCGAATCACTTCCAATTGATGTTCAAATTGACGAACAATCTGCTCATCTTGCCAAATGCGCCGATTCTCATTCTCTTGGTAAATTCGTTCGACTAAATGTGGATATTGGATAAAAGATTGCAACGAGGCATTCTCTTGAGAGACAGCAAAAGGCTGTACCTTCTCGGCAGAGTAAAGAGAAAAGCTACTAAAAATCAATAATAAAGCAAATAGGATGCTTTTACTCATTCCGATCTATCCAACAACGCTGATTCACGTTTCAGTATGGCAAAAGAAACGGCTATCTGCTAAACGTTGTTGTCGATATCAACAATATATTCATAAACTCTCATGCAATGAGAATTATCATTAAACAAATTTAGTTCGCTTACTCAGCTTTTTTGGCGAGAGTAATCAATGGCAGACCAGTGATTGTCCCATTGGACATTACTACGCGTGCGTATTTCAGGTTGAGGATAGGGTGAATTAACGACCAAGCCAGCTCCTGAACTGACTTGGAACTGCTGATCTTGCACTACCACGCCAGAAGCATCCGGCAAAGAGGCCAACTCAACCAGTTGCAGTGTCTCTTTTGACCAAATACCGTAACAGTTACCTCGTGGAGAAGTCGCTAAAATCCATTGGTCGGTCGCCGCAATACTGGCAATGTAATGGTTGAATCTTGCCCATTGTTCAGGCTCTGCCAAAAGCGGAATGAGTTCGCCACCTTGGTGATGTAGCGCTACCAAAGGTGGATACTCTTCCGGCTGACCTCGGTATTGTTGGCCGCACAGCACAGTATCTGCACCATCATGAGCAAGATGACGGATGCTCAAATGGTGGTCGTTCAATATCCGTTGCTCAAGCACTTCTCCTTGATGAGAAAGGTAGGTCAAGCTTGGCATCATGCTCTCTACGTTGAGTGGCTCGCGGCCGAAGGTATGCACTCCACCCACCCCAATCGCGAGCCTGCCATCTGGCATCACAATGACTTCGTGAGGGCCAATACCAAACCCACTGAACTCAGCCACTTTTTGGTAGCTATGCTGCACATCATACACACCAATAATGCCGCGACTTGTCGCTTTCTCGCCTTCGGTTGCATAAAGCCACGCACCATCATTTGAGTAAACGCCGTGCCCATAAAAATGTCGCGTGGGTTGCGCCAGTTGCAATTTGATGAGTTCTCCATTTTGATAGTTAAACACCATCAAAAACTCACCGGGACGACGGGCAAAAGCGACCGCATGCGTCAAGGTAGGATGGATAGCAACACCGTGTCCCCTTGCAGGCAAAGGTAATTGGTGAATCGCTTGGCCTTGGGCGTCGGCTACAACGGCGCGAAACTGCGAGCCTTTATGAATAGCGCAACCAATCAAAGCGGGTTGTGGGTCGTCACGACGAGTAGTGGCGCACCCCAGCGGCAGCAGAGGCGCTGAAGTGCTCAATAACGCCGCTTTCAGCAGCGTACGCCTTGTTAGATCAGTCACCATCGGTTGCATTAAATCCTATCACTACGCCTAGCTCTACCGCGACTTCGTCATGCAGTAAATAATTGAGTTGTTCGAACTTGTTATAGAGCGCAAGCACCTCACGGTAGCCTGCTTTTGTTTGCAATAAATCAAATAAGCTGGTTGTTTGCGGCCACGTTTCCAACATCAAGGATAAATGTGCTTTTACGCGTTCGGCCATGGCGACTTGATCTCTTTCCCGCAACATCTGATCTAAACCGTCTTTTGCTAAATAGAGTGCTTGCATCGCTTGCACATTCCTTTGCAGGTTATTCAAAGAGACTTTGGCGCGCCACGATTCTGAAAAATAAGGGCGTGGCTGGCCGATATTGGCTAAGGGGCGACTGAGTTTTTTCATGCTGTAATCAAGCTGATTGGAGAACAGCGCAATGTATTCGGCTTGCCAAGCGCTCAGATCCAGCATCAACCATGGATTCTGTTGCCATTGCTCAGCAATCAAATGAGATTTCGTCGCCAAATTCGCGCTGATCGCTTGTCCAATCATACAGCCCGTTTCTAATTGCTGGTTTTTCAGAAGCGGCGATTGAGGGTCATAGAGTAACCATTCCAATGCGCCAATCCCCTGCACTGTAACACTCTGGTTTGCAATCTGCTCCTCACCCCAATGCTTGCCACTGCTCACTAACAGGCTCATTTTTCGCCCGGTAGTGTCTTTTTTATCTGGCCAAAATTGTACGTTCCAACTTTGCTCGAGTGCTTTAGCTGGCCCTCTCTCTTGCCCTTGTAAAAACATCCACGCCCCAATAGTTTGCTGCCACTGTTCTTTCAGCAAGGGCAATGCAACATCGTCCGGCTGGCATTGCTGATCAAATAATTGAGCAAGCTGGTGCGATTGTTGAGCAAAACGCTGCGCCGCAGCAAATTCAACCTCATAAACACCTTGGCTAACATGATTGGTCTTTTGCGGCTCAAGCGCTGATTTCGGCGTGGGTTGGCAAGCCGAAAGTACGCTGGTAACTGCTATCGAAAATAACAGAGGAAATTTCATGCTCGCACCCTATAAAGAATTAAGAAAAGCGATCAACGCGTTGCGTTCGCTGGCATTGAATTGACGTACTTTCTCTTTGGCACCTTGCGCCTCACCACCGTGCCAAAGTACCGCTTCCATGAGATTACGCGCTCGGCCATCATGTAAAAAATAAGTATGGCCGCTCACCTCTTGCGTATAGCCGATCCCCCACAAAGGCGGGGTACGCCACTCTTGTCCATTAGCTAAGGCTTCAGGACGATTATCGGCTAACCCTTCGCCCATATCATGCAGTAGTAAATCACTGTAAGGATGGATTTCTTGCTCTGACAAGGCTGGGTGATCCGTTCTTTTTACCGTTTTAAGGTCAGTGCGGTGGCAACTCTCACAGCCAACTTGTTTGAACAATGATTGACCCAGCTTCACTTGTGGATCGTCGACATTGCGACGCACTGGAACGGCTAAATGCTGAGAATAGAATTCGACAAAATCAAGAATGTTGTCACTGACCTCAGGGTCGCCGCCGTTAGGTAAGGTTTGACAGAGTGTTTGCTTCTCGGTGCAGTTTTCTTTGGGGAATAAACGGCTGGTCAATCCTAAATCGCCGTTAAACGCCGCGGCATTCTGTTGCATTAAACTAGGCTGCCCGGCTTTCCAACCAAAACGCCCGATGGCAAAATCTTTTTTTTCTACATCCCAAACACGGTTCACTTTGCCAGAGATACCATCGCCATCACTATCTTCAGGGTCTGCCATTGCTAATAAGCTGGCATCAGCAATGCTTTCAAGTAGGCCAAGGCCAATCATTGGCGGGGCGACACGCGCCGAAAACTGGGTATCAGGATGCATATCACCATAACCAAGTTCAGTAATTTTTAAATTAGGTTTGCGTAACATCACTTGGTGGCCATCCGTAAAAGCAACCGCAATCTCTTGATAAGTGATGTGGATTTGTCCTTCTGCTTTTTGATCGGGCAAAGCGAAATCTTGTAACTGTCCACCATAGATGGGTTCGGGGATCCCCCCTTCTTTGGCATAGATCGCTTTTTGTTCATCCGTCAGCGCTGGAATACTCAGGCGAACCAACATCGAAACGGCATGTGTGTCATTTTTTTCTGGCGGATGGCCGCGACCATCTTTGATGTGACAATTTTGACAACCATTGGTGTTAAAAAGCGGCCCTAAACCATCTCTTGCATCGGTAGATGATGGCGCTGGCACCCAAGGGTTACGAAAGAAACTGTTTCCCACGCTAAAATCGAGCCGTTTGCTCATCGGCAAATTGGCCGCAGGAAGCGAGTAAGCATTCGGCCCAGCTTTGGTTGTACTGGTTTTGCCACCCGATTTCACCTCATCGGCATAAACGGGGTTGGCAAACAAGGTTAGGAGCGCGACGGTAAAAAACGATCTCATTGGGCTTTTCTCAACATCTTTATTCAGTGTAAACGTGGAAAAGGGCTCATCTGAGCCCTTGGATTTTTCATCTTATTATTAGAATTCGTGGTCTGCAGTATCTGGATTAAGGTTATCAATTCCAATCACTGAAGCGGTACGTTCTATCGAAGCGGTTTGAGCCACTAAAGCCATAATGGCTCCATTGACTATCGCGTTGCCTTGAGGATTGTTAGCCGCGATCAATTGATCGAAATGCTGATTATCTTTTTCAGCCGACGTGACTAATTTGCCGACTTCAGCGCGCGCACTGTCAAACTGCTTTTGAATCTCTTTGGCTGCTTGTGCATCCTTTTGTGCCACTAAATCATTCAGGCTTGGGCCTGTTAGTACCTTTCCGTCTTGACGCTGGTAAGAACCCGTATAAAGGTTGTAAATACCTTGTTCATTGTAGTAATGAGAGTTATGAGTATTATCCGAGAAACAATCGTGCTCATCTTCAGTCGAGTTTGCTTCTAGCGCCACTTTCATACGCTCGCCCGCTAATTCGCCCAGTGATAAAGACCCCATACCAAATAGCATCTTACGCAAACCATTGTCTGCTGATTCCGCAAGTAATTCGTGACGGTAATTGGCTTTTTCATCCGCAGACCACTGTTTTTCCATCCATGCCAAATCTTGCACGAGCAGCTGAGCTGCCGCTTTTAAGTATTGAGCACGGCGATCACAATGGTTATTGGTGCATTCGCTACCCACGACAAAATCCGTGTAAGCACGAGCACCAGCTCCCGCATTGGTGCCATTTAAATCTTGGCCCCACAGTAGAAACTCAATGGCATGATAACCTGAAGCGACGTTAGCTTCAGAGCCACCGATTTCGTTTAAGCTGGCAATCAGCTCTGGTGTGATAGTGGAGACATCAATCGTTGTCGCACCAATTTTCAACGTTTGGTTGGCAATGATGTTAGCGCTGGCGCCTTCATTGCCCAGTTCATATTGGTAATCAGTAGCGACGTAGTCAATCAGCCCTTCATCAAGAGGCCAAGCATTGAGTTGCCCTTCCCAATCGTCAACAACGGCATTGCCAAAACGGAAGACTTCGGACTGCTGGTAAGGCACTCGCGATGCTAACCACGCTTGTTTCACCTCTTCCAATTTAGCCGCCGAGGGAGTCATCAAGAACTGATCGATTGATTTTTCTAATGATTGAGCGGTCGTCAGCGAATCAGCAAACACGGCATGGGCAATATTGGCATAATGTTCGACCACCTGCTCCTTAGTGACGGTAGCGGCAAATGACGCACTACTTGTGATGGCAAGTGAGGCAGCAATTGACTGAATAAGAAGCGTGTTAACTTTCATGGGAGCATCCTTGTTGAGGCGATTTGAGCTTTATCTTGTGGTAGTGCTAATTATTATCATTTGCACCTTTAGTCGCCGATAATACAAATTATCCATTTTTTTGCAAGGTAAAAACGTCAAAAACCTCACCGAAATGAGGTTTTTGGCTATCATCTATAAGTCTGAATTATAGTTTTAAGTTGTGTTTGCCATGGGAGACTTTGGCCTTGAGGTAATTTTCATTACCCGACTTAATATGTGCTGCGGTATTCACGACCTCTACAATTTCAATACCATGCTCCTTCAGCTCACGACTTTTTTTAGGGTTATTGGTGACTAAACGAATCTTAGTCACATTTAACGCTTTCAACATCTGCGCCGCTTCAGTGAAATCACGCAGGTCGTCACCAAAGCCAAGATGATTATTGGCTTCATAAGTATTCATCCCCGCACTTTGTAAGCGATAGGCATCAATTTTGTTGTACAGACCAATGCCTCGACCTTCTTGACGCAAATAGAGGATAATGCCGCCAACTTCGCCCATTTTATTAATGGTTTCTTCTAATTGTTCACCACAATCACAGCGTGATGAGTGAAAAACATCGCCCGTTAAACACTCTGAATGCATACGGACTAAAGGAGTTTCCTGAGTAACATCAGCGGATTTAAAAATGACCGCAACATGTTCTTTGTCTGTTTTCAGTCCTCTAAAAGAGAGTATTTCGGCGTCAATATTGCTTTTTAGACCGACTTTGAAATCCACTCTGGCTCGTACTTCCGCCATATCTACACTCACTTGAATAATTGCTTGTTGCAATGCTGAATTGATTTGCATTCGAATTGACCCATTGATGACCTAACTATGGGGATAGATACTCCCCTTTTCAATAAAAAGATCACTTGCTGAGAAATGTTATAATATAACAATTCTCAGCAATCAAAAGAAAAAATCTCACCACTTCACGTTATCTTGTTCAGTTCAAAGACAAAACACGTTGATTATTAGACTATATTCCATAGTCAGGACTCACACTCAACATCCAAAATAAGGAAAAATCATGCTGATAGGTTTCGACATTGGCGGCACCAAAATTGAAATTTGCGTACTGGATAAATCAGGAAACACCCTCTTTAAACACCGAACCCCTACCCCACATGAGTACGAGCTTTTTCTAAGCACCTTATGTCAACTGGTTGCAATGGCCGAAAGCGAAACGCAAACTCACTGCCAAATCGGGATTGGACTTCCCGGAGCCATCAGCCCAGCGACAGGGCTTATCAAAAATGCCAATTGCACTTTTTTAAATGGTCGAGATTTAAAAGCCGATCTGTGCGCTCGCCTCCAGCGCAACGTTGTAATTGCCAATGATGCCAATTGCTTTGCGCTGTCTGAAGCGGTCGATGGTGCCGCCAAAGATGGTAACGTAGTCTTTGGCGCGATTTTGGGCACCGGTTGCGGTGGCGGTATTGTGATCAACAAACAGGTATTGGTCGGTGCGAACGCCGTATGTGGTGAGTGGGGGCACAATCCGCTGCCAAGTTTTACCAGTGAACGTGATGGGCCTACTCGCCACTGTTATTGCGGACGCGATAACTGTATTGAACTCTTTATCTCCGGTTCTGGCTTAACAAAGAGTGCTCAGTTGATTGGTCAACAAGAGTGGAATGCAGCCGAAATTATCACTCGCTACCAGCAGCAAGACCCACAAGCAACAAAGCTTTATCAACAATTGATTGATCAAATGGCGCGCAGCTTTGCTTGCATCGTCAATGTGTTGGATCCTGATGTGATAGTGCTTGGCGGAGGATTATCAAACGTAGCATCGCTGTATGTTGATCTACCGCGGGCAACAGCGGACTATGTTTTTTCTGATAGTGCACAGATTGTGTTTACCCAAGCGAAATATGGTGACAGCAGCGGCATCCGTGGTGCAGCTTGGCTAGGTTTGAACTAGCAGAAAGTGATTAAAGTCACAACTTTAGTCATCGAAAAATTAAGTAAAGCAAGTGTTTTACATATCAACCAATTGATATTTAAACTATATATCCCTAATTCTGTTTACACTTCACTCCGCGCATAAATACAAATGATAGTAATTACCATTTAGATCCAATATCATTGCACACAGCTTAAATCTGTTATTGATGAATAAGGTAATAACTCAGATGTACACTAAAACACTACTATCAGCCTCCATATTGCTAGCACTTTCCCCTGCAGCTCTCGCAGAAGAAGTTTCTCGATTCGATGAGGTCGTTGTTTCGGCAACGCGAACTTCTCAAACCATCGAAAATACCGCCGCTTCTGTTGCTGTCGTTTCGAGCAAAGACATTGAAGCCAATATGGCAAAAGATGTTGCCGCTATCTTTGAATATACCCCTGGAGTTTCAACCAATAGCTCATCTCGCCAAGGTGTACAGACCATCAATATTCGCGGCGTAGAAGGTAATCGAATCAAAATCATGGTTGATGGAGTCACACAAGGACAAGCATTCGACGGAGGTCCTTACTCTTTTGTCAATTCGAGCGCTATCAGTATCGATCCCGATATGGTAAAGAGTGTTGAAGTCATCAAAGGTGCGGCGTCAAGCCTTCACGGCAGTGATGCCATTGGTGGTGTCGTTGCTTTTGACACCAAAGATCCCCGTGATTTCCTAAAAGGAGACGCAACCACAGGCGGACAAGCAAAGCTTTCCTACTCTTCAGAAGATAAATCTTTCAGTGAACATATTGCCATTGCAAATAGAAGTGGCAATTTAGAGACCTTGGTCGCCTATACTCGCCGTGATGGACAAGAGCAACAAAATTTTTCAGATCGTAAAGAAAATTATTCGATAGAGAGTCAAGATAGTGCAAAAAATGACTTGCTACTTAAGCTCCAATATCAACTGAGCGATGCTCACCGTTTGGAGTTCTTTGGTGAAGCACTGTATAACAAAACAGATTCTGATATCGCTCATTCCAGTTACAAAAACTATCATGGTCAAGATACAACGAAACAGTATCGCCTTGGCATCAAACACATTTGGCTAGCTGACTCTGCCATCGCAGACACCATCACTAGCCGAGCATCTTGGCAAAGCAAAGAAGATAACGGCTTAACGCACCGTTTTCAGCCAGCATCGTCAGGAAGGCCTCCTTACACTCCAGCCAATGCGGACAACCAACAAACCAAAGATTACTTCTACAATGAAGATAAAATTGAATTAGAAACGCAACTGGATAAGTTAGTTACCTTAGGTCAAACCGAACATAACTTTATTTATGGTTTAAGTTTTGCCAGTAGCGATATTTCAAATACCAATACAGAACTCAACTCGGATCCTGCAACGCCAAATCAAGTTTTGGTTTATACACCGGATGCTACAGACCAAAAAATCGGCCTCTTTGTTCAAGATGAGATCACCCTTTTGAGCGGTAATTTGATTGTCACACCAGGCCTTCGTTATGATTCATTTAGCACCGATCCCGGTGGTAGCACCACAGAACCTCTCGTTAAATTTGACGATTCAGCACTCACCAGCCGTCTTGGCGCACTGTACCGCATCAATAATCAACATTCAGTATTTGCTCAAGTCAGCCAAGGCTTCCGTGCCCCTAACTTTACTGAGCTCTACTACACGTATGACAACATTGCTCACCGTTATGTGAACGATCCAAACCCATACCTTAAGTCAGAAACAAGCTTGGCCTATGAATTAGGTTATCGTCACAATACAAACGTCTCGGCAACTGAAATTTCTGCATTTTATAGCGATTATGATGATTTCATTGAACGAGTTACAACTAAGAAAGTGAACGGAATAACCCACTACTCCTATGTCAACTTAAGTGAAGCGACGATCAAAGGGATTGAATTATCAAATCAATTAAAATTGGATCAATTAATTGGAGCCCCGAATGGTATGTCAACACGCCTAGCGGCAAGTTATAGCAAAGGTGAAGATGGTAACGGACGTCCATTGAACAGCGTAAACCCATGGAATGTTGTCGCAGCACTAAATTATGATGATGAAAGTACCACTTGGGGTACTAGCCTGAAGTTGAATTATACTGCTGCGAAGTCAGCCGGTAATATCAACCGTGACCAACTTAATAGCGGTACAGAAAACCAAGTTGAACTGCCGAGTGCGACCATTGTCGATATCACCGCTTACTTTAAACCAATGCAAGATGTCACGATTACTGCGGGCATATTTAACTTAACCGACAAAGAGTACTACCGTTGGAATGATATCCGCGGTAAAACAAACTTAGATAACGACTACTCTCAAGCTGAGCGTAACTATGCTATTACCGCTAAATATGAGTTTTAGCGATTAAACCATTATTCACAAAGCCAGCGTTATGCTGGCTTTGTTGTTCCATGAACTCCTCAATAAAAAAGGCTAGATAACTAGCCTTTTCTTCCAATATCCAATGTATCTTGAGCGATTAAGATTACGCGTTGGAAATTTTCTTATGCCCTTCATCAAGGTGCACAAAATCAACCATATCATCACCAGACACTTGATACGCCTGGCCAAAGCCTTTCACATAAAGACCTTTTTCTACTTTCAATTGGAATAAAGCAAAGTCTTGCAGCTGGCTTAAGCCGTCAATGATCTCGCCAAAACGAGCTTGCATTTGGCCAATGACTTGCTGCCATAATGCCGTTTCACGTGGTACAACACTCGCAACGGCGTCAAACGTCAACCGTTGACGGGCAAAAATCTGTTTTGATGAGCCTTCGTCTGCAATCATCATCAAGGAGACGTGTGGGTTCACCTCCAAGTTACGCGCATGACGAGCGATGTGCGAAATCAGCACAAAGTAACCTTCTTGGTTTTGCACAAATGGCGCGTAGCTCACATTCGGACGGCCTTCCGCGTCCACTGTAGCCAATTGCAATGTACGGCGTTCTTGACGAAACTCTTGGATTTCAGGTTCCAATCGTCCTTGTAATCGCTCTTGTTTGATCTGCTGCTCCATGACTTTCTCCTCGGCCCTTTCGCATTGCGTTCAGGGCTTATCGTTATATCAATATTATTGGTTGGAATGAACGTCTTGTTGTAATGCTTTAAAACGTGCGACTTGCTCTGCAATCAGTTCGCGCTTTTCATCTCGGCCTAGATAAATTTTAAAAATGTTATCGCCTTGCTCACTAAAGAAACCAAAGTAATGACTTTCACGTCCCATAAAAGGCTTACTGACTAAAGCAACGTGTTGGATGGATTCCAACTTTAAGTGGCCGTGTAACTCGCCCTCTTTACCCATCAAGTTATAATAGCCACGAGCCAACTTCCCTTTTGGAAAAGGTGCTTTCACTTCAAATATAGAGCCAAAAGAGTGGACAATCGTTGTGACCATTCCCCAATCCGCTAACGATTCCAACATCGATTGAGCTTGAGCACCATCAACAATCGCAACCATCTCTTTAGGCAATGCCTGCACCACTTCAAATTCAGTCACATTCAACTCTTGCGCCATCGCTGCCGGCAATAAGGTCGGTTGTTGCTCTAATAAAGAGGCCACTTTCTGTTCAAGTAAATCCATATTCATTTCCAGTTCGTTCTTCGCTTTAAATCGCCTTACGCTGGCTCAGTACATCACATTAATCGCCACTAAAAACCCGATCTAGTAAGTAAAATTTATGGCAAAGGTGAATTAATTCAGATTGTTTATGATTAATTGTGGTTGATAGAAAACCCTGTGCTAACAAGGCGTTTCTAACCCATCTTTTCAAATTCATAAAATCATAATTTGATGCAAATGATAATGCAATTGATAATTGATCTTATTTTGATGTTGAGTAATAATCCCTTCATCTGAACGCTTTGTTTTTATATGGAGTACAACGTGAATTTCACTAGATATCTTGTCGCTGGCAGCCTATCTCTCGCGATTCACGCGGCGATCTTGTTTGTTGATGACGAATCAAAAGTGTTTGCCATGCCTGCGGGAAATCAATCCACCTCAGTGTCGATTAACTTTGTAGCTCAACCTCAAGCTCAGGTAGAACAAGAGCAAGCAACAAAAAAACCACCTCCAGAAAAGAGAGCCAACAAGCCCAAAGCAGCAAAAAAAGAGCCGCAAAAAGTGGTGCAGAAAAAGAGCCTGTCAAAACCAGTAAAAGACAAACCGGCTCCTAAAATACCGACAAAATCAGCACAAGTGCAAACTCCTGTAAAGGAAGCTGTGGCATCCTCTGTAGAGAATGAAAATAGTGCAGAATCGACACCGAAAACCGCCGCCACCCAAAGCAGCAGCGGTGCAACTAATCAACCGAAATTAGTCGATGCGCCGTCTTTTGTTACTCGCCCAGCCCCTCCTGTTTATCCAAGGCTTGCACAAAAACGAGGTATTGAAGGGGTCGCTATGTATGAGGTGTGGTTAGACGAAAACGGCCGCCAAATCAAACAGGTGCTGCTCTCTTCGTCGGGCGCGGCGCTGCTGGATGAATCAGCTCTTAATGCCATCAAACAATGGAAATTCTCTCCTCAAGTGGTAGACGGCGAAAAAATAGCCCACCGAGTGCAAATCCCAGTACGTTTTAAATTGGAAGGATAATGGAACTACTTACTCAACTAGAACAACAACTTGGCCTGATGGCCTGGCCTCTTTTTGTCTGCTCAGCACTTGCGACAATGATCATTACTGAACGGCTTTTCCAAGTACTGCTTAGCCTTGGTGTTGGAAAAGGTGCGATCGGTAGTGCGCTCAACCAAATATCACCGACCAATACAGCGCAAATTGAGGCGTTAGCCAGTGAATTTTCCAGCAAGCGCCCATTGCTTTATAAAGGGGTTGCCATGCTGCTTGCTCATCACGATTTCTCTAAAGGATTACGTGAAGATGCGGCGGGCATTTGGTTGCAAGAAAAGCGTCATCAACTGCATTCTGGACTGCGTATTTTATCTTTGATTGGTGTGATCAGCCCGCTACTAGGCTTACTTGGCACTGTGTTAGGTTTGATTGAAATGTTCAAGGGGGTCGCGCTCTCTTCTGGCAATATTACGCCAAATGACCTTGCGGATGGCCTAGGGATTGCGATGCGAACCACGGCTGCAGGTTTGCTGATCGCGCTTCCCGCAATTACAAGCGCTCAGCTGCTTGGCGTATGGGCTGACAGAGTGATGGCAAAACTTGAGCACACACTCAATTATGTCAACTTATGGCTCGAAGGTGTTTCTTTACAGCATGATTGCACCACCAAACAAGAGCGTGTAGCTAAATATGAAGACGTCTCTGACAATGATGTGGTTAACGTATCATGATTAAAACGCCGCATTCTCCCTCATCCGCATTAATGCCAGATTTAACGCCATTGTTGGATATCATTTTTATTGTCATGGTGTTTTTACTGCTTACGGCCGCGGTTAAATTTGAGTCATTAGACGTTTCACTGCCAACAACCGACTCACCCACCGTGAGTGAAGTGAACAAGCAGTCAATCACAGTGAATCTTCTGGCGCACGAACCTTACTGGGCTATCGATGGCAAGCAGTATATCGATTGGAATAACTTCACATTGGCGTTGTTAGAGCAAAGCAAAGCGAGTGATCGCCCCATCGTGATTGGCGCAGACAAAACCGCAGAAGTGCAGCAATTGGTTAAATTGCTGGCGTTCTTGCAAGACAATGGCATCGCTGCCACTCAGTTATTAACCGACCATCCCCAATAGCCTATTCATATGCGCTTTTAAAAACCGTATGATTTTCATGAGTACAACACGATGACACACAAATCTCTTTCTCATTGGCTTGTTGCCATAACGCTCTTCATCTTCTCGCCTTGGCTCTGCGCGCAAGAACGAATTATCAGTGCGGGCAGCGCGGTGACCGAAATCCTCGTTGCGTTAGGCGCACAAAATAAACTTGTTGCGGTCGATGTCACCAGTGAAATTCCAAACGATCTTGCTCTCCCAAAAATCGGTTATCATCGCCAATTATCCGCAGAAGGATTATTAGCCTTAGCACCAACACAATTGATTGGTTCTAGTGAAATGGGGCCAGAAAGCACATTGCAACAGCTTAAAGGCGCTGGCGTTAACGTCGAGGTGGTGAACGATGAATCCACACCACAGGGGTTGTTGGCACGCATTGACCAAATCGCGACGCTCGCTGATGCAAAGCCTCAAGCTAAAGCGCTCAAACAGCAAGTTCAAAGCACAATAGCGGCGTTAACCCACCATCAATCTACCCACAAGACACCGAAAAAAGTGCTATTTCTCCTTATCCACGAAGGAAGGGCAGCCAACGTGGCGGGCAGTGACACCACGCCAAACAGCATTATTGAGTTGGCTGGCGCGGTTAACCCCGCCGCTGAACAAGTGACGTCTTATAAACCACTGTCGATGGAAGCGATAATTGAGATGCAACCGGACGTGATTTTAGTCAGTGGCCGCAGTTATGAAAAACTCGGAGGAGCCGACGCCATTTTGCAATCCATACCGGCATTAGTGGCAACTCCGGCTGGGATAAATAAGCAGATCATCACCATCGATGGCCACGCTCTCGTCGGCGGGTTAGGCCTTAAAAGCTTGGCTGAAGCGCAACGTCTAAACGCATTGCTCTATCCTTAAGGGGCCTATTTTGTTACGTCATCTCTCAAGAAATGTGGTGAATGCAACACTACTACTGTTGGTGGTTTTGGTTAGCCTTTATTCGATTACGGTTGGCCCAATGAATATCAGCTTCAGCGACAGCATAAAAAGTCTCGTGCTGCACTCCAATGACATTGCCGCGCACATCAATTTAGTCATCCACGAGATCCGCTTTCCGCGTACCCTGCTCTGCTTATTGGTTGGAGCAATTTTGGCGCTGTGCGGGACGGTGATGCAAGGCCTGTTTCGTAATCCATTAGCTGAGCCCGGCATTATCGGTGTTTCGGCAGGTTCAGCCCTCGGAGCCGCACTTGCGATTGTGCTATTCGCCAATTTAGCACTGTTTTCCAACCCGTGGATGAGTGCTGCGGTGGTACCTATTTTTGCCTTTTTAGGCGGTGCATTGACTACTTTGTTGGTTTACCGACTAGGCACCAGTAAATTTGGCACTTCCGTCACCATCATGCTACTCGCAGGCGTCGCCATCAGCGCGCTATCGGGGGCGGGTATTGGCTATTTGAATTATGTTGCAGACGATCAAATGCTACGCGATCTCTCATTGTGGTCAATGGGATCACTGGCGGGTGCAAACTGGCAAAATATTCTCTTGTGCGCCGTGACCTTACTGCTGCTGCTCGTCTGTTTCTCCCGTCAAGCGATGGCGCTCAACGCACTATTACTTGGCGAGTCTGAAGCGCGTCATCTAGGCATTTCTGTGCAACGGCTTAAACGTTCAATGATTTTACTCAGCGCACTCGGCGTTGGAGTGACCGTCAGCGCGGTGGGCATGATTGGTTTTATCGGGTTGGTCATCCCTCATCTAGGCCGGATGCTGGTTGGCCCCGATCACCGTAGTTTGATCCCCATTTCGGCTTTACTTGGTGCACTCTTACTCACTGTCGCCGATATGTTTGCCCGTATAGCAGTGGCACCTGCGGA
Organism: Vibrio sp. 1151_11; assembly: GCF_029478525.1. NCBI lineage: Bacteria > Pseudomonadati > Pseudomonadota > Gammaproteobacteria > Vibrionales > Vibrionaceae > Vibrio > Vibrio sp. 1151_11. Next base: position 101,236 of record NZ_SHMN01000010.1, read on the forward strand.
GCTGCCTGTCGGGATTGTGACTGCGCTGGTTGGTGCACCTTTCTTCCTCTATCTTCTGTTTCAACAAAAAGGCAAAGTATTTTGAGTACAACGGCAGCAATCCAAGCCAGTAATATATCGGTTAAATTTGGCCATCGAACCCTTTTGGATAAGATTGATATTGAGATTTTTTCAGGTCAAGTCACGGCGTTACTTGGCCCCAATGGTGCTGGAAAAAGTACCTTGCTGAAAATACTCAGCGGTGAAATCTCATCAACAGGCAAAATGGCTTACTTCGGTGTTCCGCAAGCACTGTGGCAACCGAATGAGTTAGCAAAGCACTTGGCCATTCTTCCGCAGCAAAGTACGTTGAGCTTTCCTTTTATCGCTCAAGAAGTGGTGGAATTAGGCGCACTGCCATTAAATTTAAGCCATCAACAAGTCAGTGAAGTGGCGCTACACTACATGCAACAAACCGATATCAGCGATAGAGCGAACAATCTCTACCCGGCTTTATCGGGTGGTGAAAAACAACGTTTACATCTGGCGCGGGTATTAACTCAACTTCACCACTCCGGTGACAAAAAAATCCTGATGCTGGATGAACCAACGTCAGCGTTAGATCTGGCTCACCAGCACAATACACTGCGCATTGCACGTTCATTAGCACGCCAAGAGCAATGCGCTGTTGTAGTCGTGCTGCACGATCTCAACCTTGCGGCTCAATATGCAGATCGTATGGTGATGCTGCACAATGGCAAACTGGTTTGCGATGCCCCACCTTGGGAAGCGCTCAATGCAGAAAGAATTGAGCAGGTGTATGGCTACTCGTCACTTGTCGCCGCGCATCCAACCATAGATTTTCCTATGGTCTACCCCGTCTAATATTGTCCTTAATAACTGTCCGTATTTGTGGGCGCGTCCCTTCGCTATAATGCGCCCCAATTCTTTATCTCGTTTTTTAAAAGGTACCCCATGAGTCAGTATGTCGTCTGTGCACTCTATAAGTTTGTTGAACTCAATCACTACCAAGAGCTGCAAGCACCGCTTCTTGAACTAATGGAGGAAAACCAAATTCGTGGCACGCTATTATTAGCCAGTGAAGGAATTAACGGCACAGTGGCATCAACACGCAAAGGGATAGATGTGCTACTGGCTTGGCTTGATGCTGAACCGAATTTGAAAGGCACGGTTTACAAAGAATCACAAGCCTCAGAGCAGCCATTTAACCGTACCAAAGTGAAGCTAAAAAAAGAGATTGTCACTATGGGCGTTGAAGGCATTGACCCTCGTCACGTTGTGGGCACTTACGTGAAACCAGAAAACTGGAATGCGCTAATTTCAGACCCTGATGTGCTGGTTGTCGATACCCGTAATGATTATGAAATCCAAATTGGCACCTTCAAAAATGCGCTTAACCCACACACTGAAACCTTTCGTGAGTTTCCTGATTATGTGAAGAAGAACCTCGCACCAGAGAAACACAAAAAAGTCGCGATGTTTTGTACTGGCGGGATTCGCTGTGAAAAATCCACGGCTTATTTAAAAGAGCAAGGGTTCGATGAGGTGTACCATCTCGAAGGTGGTATTTTGAAATACTTAGAAGAAGTGCCGCAAGAAGAGAGCTTATGGCAAGGTGACTGCTATGTGTTTGATGGCAGAGTGGCTATAGGGCACGCTTTAAAAGAGAGTCACTACGATGTATGTAACGCTTGCCGTTTGCCGATTACCGATGAAGACAAACAGAGCGAAGTCTACGAGCAAGGCGTCAGTTGCCCATCCTGCTTCGGTACTCACTCTGCGGAACAACTGGCCCGTTTCCGTGAGCGAGAAAAACAAGTTCAGCTCGCAAAACAGCGTGGAGAAGCACACATTGGCGGCGATACCGCATCACTGATCGAGCAAAAGCGTGCGCAAAAATTAGCACGTAAAGCTGAGCAGCGCGGCTCAAAGCGCTAATATTTACCCCAATGCTTACTTCAAAGGATTCAAATCCTATTGGAATAGAAAAAGGCCGCAGCGTTAAAACTGCGGCCTTTTTTTAAAAAAAATCACTGAATACCGTATTTCGCTAAAATGGCATCAAATGTTCCGTCAGCTTTAATCGTAGCTAACCCTTTGTTATACGCATCAATATATTTCTGCGCATTAGGGTTCGTTTTGCCTGAGGTAATATGTAAAGGATTTTTAGACAAAGATGCCGTGGTAAACTGAAAATCATTGCTATTTAAGCCCGCCTCTTTCATGGTCGATAACGCAACCAACTTATCTTCAAGGGTAAGATCAATTCGTTTGGCTTGCAGTTTCTTCAAGTTAGTCGTGAGATCATTAGCGTCTGGTTTGTTGAAATTAGTGGCGGATAAAAAGTCATCCCCATAACCATAGCCCCTAACGATGCCAACTTGTTTGCCACTCAAACTATTTAAACCTGAAAATTCGAAAGCATCGCCTGCTCTTTTAATAAAGCTCAGTTCATTTTCTAAATATGAGTCACTGTAAAGTAAATAAGCCGTTCTCTCCTGCGTATACCAAGTTGCGGGCAACAGATCAATTCTGCCTTTACTCACCTCATCTAATGCTCGTGACCAAGGCATGATTTGAAAATTGACGTCATAGCCCTGTGTTTTCATAGCCGCAACAGCGATTTCTACCGATAGCCCCGGCATGCTTTTATCCGGTGAAATAAACGGTGGCCATGGATCTTGCGCAGCCGTAATAGTAGCAGCAAAGCTACTCGGTAAGGCCATCATCATACTGAAAATAAAGATCAACAGACGCTTCATACTTTCTTCTCCTTGAAGGTGGAACTTATGTTTTGAACTTACGCATATGAGTTTTAATGTTTGAGCTCAGTTGAAGAACTTCTTTCGTTCTCTGAGCATTATCTTGACCACTACTCGACAGTTCATTAGTGGCCTCTGATGCTTCAACAATCGCCTGACTGACTTCATCAATGGCTTGTTTCTGCTCTTCTGTAGCATGCGAAATCTCGCCATTTCTTTCAGAAATTTCAGAGATAGTATTTTTCACCTGCTCAACAGAATGTTGTGACTCTGATACTCGCTTAGCGGTGCTTTCTAACAAATTAGAGATGCGAATAATTTCTTGCTCAACCGATTCTGTTGCACTGCTAAGTGAGCGAATATTGGTTTGGATCTGTTCGGTGGATTGGCTGGTTTTGGTCGAAAGGTTGCGCACTTCGTCAGCCACTACTGCAAAACCACGACCATGCTCACCTGCGCGTGCCGCTTCAATAGCAGCGTTCAGTGCCAGCAAGTTGGTTTGCTCGGAAATGTCATTAATCACCCCGACTACCGTTGATATTTTTCGCCCTTCATCAAGCAGCTTATGCATCTCCGCGTTTACCGAACCCATTTCGGAACGCATGTTTACAATCTCGGCGGCAGAGCGTTCTATTGAGTGGTAAACATTATCGACCAATTGAGAAGCCTCACTTGCTTGCCTTGCGGCGTCATTAGCGGTTTCAGCCACTGTTGCCACCGACTGACTCATCTGTGTGGAAGCGGCAGCGACGGTCGATAAACTGTGTTTTTGTTGATCAATTTGCTGCGCATTTCTCATGGCAACCTGACCACTCATCTCTGCGGTGTCTTTTAACTGCACAGAAGCATTCGTTACTTGTACAACTATCTCCCTTAGCGACTCCGTAAAATGATTAATACTGCGGATGATCTGCGAAAACTCTCTATATTTGGGTTCTGGAATGATACGACTTAAATCTCCTTCACCGGTTGCAAGATCGGCCACTCGCTCTGTTAAATCGTTGAGCGGGCGAAGGACGGTTTTCGTTAACGCCAAAATTAGGAATACAATCATTACGCTATCTAAAATCAGCAACTCAATCAGGCTATATTGCAGACTTTGTAACAAGGTTTTTTCTAGCCTATCTGTGTTATAGAAAAGCTCTACCTGACCAACTTCATTTTCCTTTTCATACTCAACAAAGGTGAGCTTTTGCACCGAAGAGAGCATGGATTCGTATTGTTTCCCCTCATTGGGCTCCATCTCTTTCACATCTTGAGAGTCGGGTGATGTACTCAGGAAAAGAAGCGGTGTACCACCCGCATCTTTCACTCTAACCGCTTGTATGTCTGGGTTATTTAACTCTGCTGAAATAGTGAGTTTGGCGGCATGTAAATCAAAATCCCAAATTGCTTTAGGTAGGCTGTAGCTCAAACGCTCTTTTGCATTCAAGATTGATGTATCTAGGCTATGCTGTAGCTCCGCTTTCTTTGACTGGTAATCAATGTAACTAGAAATGCCCAACACAATGGACACTGCCAGAACAACTTGGGTAACAAAGATCACTTTGACACTTTTCCACATACTTCATTTCGCCTTAATCAATGGTATGAGTTAAGCACTGTGCGTTGGCTTCATCGCACCGCATGATAACCATCTGACTCTTGTGTTTAATGAATAGGACAATGCAGACCAGAAGAGAGGTCAATATCATCTCTGCTATTGTCTGAACTCATACCGATCATGTTGATCTCACTTATCTTTTACTTAAGGATAGACCAAGAAAGAAAAAGGTTATTATTTTTTGAGCCGAAAGTTTACTTTCGGCTTAATTTAGAATTGAGTAGCGAATGAAGAAGCGCTGACGGGCTGGATAGGAGAGTATTTGGCCGTAACCAACGCATTTAATAGTGATACTCCTGTCGCCTCTTGTTCGGTAAACACTCTTGCACTCATCACTGCTTTTCCGCCGTTGATGAACACTTCTAATGAAGAATTATCCGCGAGAATCTGCAGCTCAACCTGTTCACATTCTAAGGCCAATTCACGAATCACATCACCTTGGCGTATCAAAGTATGGGAACGATCAAAGCGTAATACTTTTTGCTGGGCATCCAAACTCAGTTCAATGTATTGCTCATCTTTTTCAAACAAACGTAAGCTTGCCCCCCACGGCAAAGTGATACACATTTCAAAACTTTTGGTGTTGAGAATGGTGCATTTATCGCTTAACTCCAAACTTACCGGCTGGTTGCATAACTGCTCTAGCTCCTTTATAGGCCTTTGAATAAGTTGACCATTCTCAACACTCAACTCACGCAGTGCCGTAAGTTGATGCAGCCAGCCGTTGTCACAACTAGGATGATTAATTTCGTCAGGCAGCCCCATCCATGCACACAAGACGCGCCGCCCGTCTGCCGTTTGCATTGTTTGAGGAGCATAAAAATCAAAGCCGTGATCCAGTGGTTGCAGATGACAAAAGTGAGGATGATCATTTTCATCCCATAAGACTTTTGCAATACGATTTTGATGGACAACTGTGTGGTTCACGTTATCTGAAATAATCCCTTGAGGGCCAAAAACAAAATAACTTTGGCCCGCAATTTCAAACATATCAGGGCATTCCCACATGTAACCTAGCGGTGCGATTTCTTCACCAAATAGACCATCGAAATGCCACTCTTTAAGATCATGTGAATGGTAAATAGCGATCCGACCTTGCAACTGCGTTGTTTGCGCGCCAAGCAACATGAGCCATTTGCCTCGGTGGCGCACTATTTTAGGGTCGCGAATGTGTTCCGTGACACCCGTTGGCAAATTACGGATCACTGGGCCACGTTTTTCAAAACGGAGGCCATCTTGCGACACAGCTAAACACTGCGTTGTTTGACGCAATCGCTGTTCACCTAACCGAACATTGCCAGTATAGAAAAGCATCAACTCATCGTTGTGACTTAAAGCATGACCAGAAAAAACTCCGTGACTGTCATACCAATCTGATGGAGTCAGTGCAATACCTTGCCATTGCCAGTGAATAAGATCAGTACTCGTCAGTTGTACCCAATATTTATCCTTGTGCTCACACCCATAAGGATACCACTGATAAAAAAGATGATATTTTCCTTGGTGATAAATGAAACCGTTTGGGTCATTGAGCAGCCCTTGCGGCGGAGAAATATGCCACGTTGGACGAAAGGGACAATCGTTTGGCGAGGAATAGGCGTACGCATTAAGCCGCAGCTGAGAGTCAATCATTCGACCTAAACTGTTGATCAGTTCATCGGCATATTCATTGATGCTATCTTGTTGAATCAAAAATGAAAGCTGCCATTCACCGAGCACTTCACGCAATCGCATGTGGCTAGGCAAAACATTGACTAAAGCTGGATCTCGCAGCGCAATAACGATTTCGCCTCTTGGTGCGAGTACTCGCTGAATATTGGCCGGGCCGCCAACTAATCTCACCATCTCTTCAAATGACATTTTTTCCACTGGCACTGTTTCTAATGACATGACTTACACTCAATTTCTGGGAACGATTGCAAAATATAAAAAAATAAGCCTGCTTGCAAGCATTGGTGAAATATTGCCCTCAATTATGCGGGCTTCCCCTCAGCAAGTACCTTCAGTCTTAGCCGGTTTCACGTTCGATATTTTGGAATGTTAACACGACTTTACTCATCTCCTGCCCACGACCAGCAATACGTTCAAGCAACATCTTGGCTGCATTTTCACCTGCTTTATCAAAGGCATAGTTGAATGTTGATAAGCTTGGGTTACTGACAAATGCGAGCTCATCATTGCCAACTCCTAATACTTTTATTTGCGATCCAACCTGAACTCCAGACTCTTGTAGTGCTTTCACCGCTCCAACCGCAATTCTATCGGTTGCGCAAAAAAGACCATCTAATTGTGGGTATTGCGTGATTAATGTTTTAGCTTGTAAGTAACCAGATTCAATCGAAAAATCACCACGCACATGAAACAACAGGGTTAAATTGTTGATACCCAGTGCTTGCTCTAACCCTTGAGAACGCAAGCAATCCACCGCTACGTCATCGCTCTGAACACCAATAAAACCAATGTGTTGACAACCTTTTGCTATCAACCGTTTACCCGCTTCGAATCCAACGCGAAGATCATCATGAACAATACTTGGGATATCGTGCAGTGAACCATCTTGCCCAACCAAGACCACCGGGACATTAGATTGTTGGATTGCTTTCACTAATGGCATATCAAGGTGTGTGGCGTAAAGTACAATGCCTTCGACCCTCTTTTGATTAAATATTTGAATATATTCCAACTCTTTAGCGTGATCTTGATGAGTATTGGCAAGCAACACGTGTTTGCCCGCTTGTTCAAATATGGCACTTAAACCATCAACGCCTTGTGCTGTCGCATGCGAAGAGACTCGCGGAACGATGACTCCAATTAAATTGGTTTTTTGTGATTTGAGATCTTTAGCGACTTGGTTGACCATATAGCCGCATTCGGAAATTGCCTTTAACACTTTGATTTTTGTAGACTCTTTAACACCATACTCATCATTTACAACGCGTGAAACCGTCGATTTAGAAACTCCGGCCAGCTTAGCGACATCGTGCAAACTCGACATACATAACCTTACTCATTCTGTTTTGGGATTGTTTGCAAAACTCAGTGCTGCAAACGCTCGAATAGTGTGATTCTAACGCTGTTTGTAGAATTATCGATCTCTCTTTTACTGATCTAATTCACAGAATCAATGGTTGGCTTTTGACTACTTTGAATTATTCATCAAAAATCCATTCTGCAAACGTTCCCAAAAATACTTATTTTAATTTTATCCACCATGCTTATCTTAAAGAGATCAAGTCATCTGGATACCAAACAACAACCGGGGTGGGTTATGAACTATCCAGTCATAGCAAAACAATTATTAGAACAATTAGGTGGCAGAGAAAATATCCAAGCCCTTGCTCACTGTGCAACACGTTTAAGATTAGCGCTAAAAGATGACGCATTGGTTGATGAACAAGCCATTGATTCACTTGAAGGTGTCAAAGGACAATTCAAAGTAGCTGGCCAATATCAAATTATTTTTGGCTCCGGTATCGTTAACCAAGTTTATGCGGAAATGGCCAAGTTGACCGGCCTTGCTGAAATGTCAACCAATGATGTTGCAAGCGCGGGTGCACAAAAGCAGAACCTAGTGCAGCGCGCCGTTAAAGGGTTGTCTGACATTTTTGTCCCTATTATCCCGGCCATCGTTGCTGGCGGTTTATTGATGGGGTTGTTCAATGTACTGACAGCCACAGGGCTTTTTATCGAAGGGCAGTCACTGATTGATGCCAACCCGGGCTTGGCTGATCTTGCCAGCATGATCAACACCTTCGCTAACGCCCCTTTTGTTTATCTTCCTGTTTTGTTGGCATTTTCTGCTTCTAAAAAATTCGGCGGCAACCCATTCCTTGGCGCAGCATTAGGTATGCTGATGGTTCACCCAGACCTGCTTAATGGTTGGGGATTTGGCGGCGCGTCTGTCGCAGGCACCATACCTACTTGGAATATTTTTGGTTTTGAGATCCAGAAAATCGGCTATCAAGGCTCTGTCTTACCCGTTTTAGTCTCCGCCTTTATTCTTGCAAAAATCGAAAATGGCCTGCGCAAAATTATCCCTTCTGTACTGGATAATTTACTGACGCCTATGCTCTCGATTTTCATTGCAGGCTTTTTAACCTTCACTCTGGTAGGCCCGATTACCCGCGATATCGGCTTTCTATTGGGTGATGGGCTGAACTGGCTATACGATTCTGCTGGCTTCATTGGTGGTGCACTGTTTGGCTTTATCTACGCGCCGTTTGTGATTACTGGCATGCACCACAGCTTTATTGCTATCGAAACACAACTATTGGCTGACATCGCCATTACTGGTGGTACGTTTATTTTTCCTATTGCGGCCATGTCAAACGTCGCACAAGGTGCAGCAGCTTTAGCGGTTGGTATGAACACCAAAGATATCAAATTAAAAGGCATTGCGATTCCATCAGGTGTGACCGCCCTTCTGGGCATTACCGAACCCGCTATGTTCGGTGTAAACCTGAAACTTCGCTACCCATTTATTGCTGCGATCATCGGTTCAGCTTGTGCCAGTGCATTCATTACCTTGTTTAATGTCAAAGCACAAGCGTTAGGCGCGGCTGGGCTTCCAGGAGTGATTTCCATTAACCCAGAGAAAATCAGCTACTACATGATTGGTATGCTGATTTCTTTTGTCATTGCCTTTACCTTAACACTTGTTTTGGGTGCCAAAGAGCGCGCAAAGCTTGATAAACAAGCAACAGCGTAACCCCCCAAGGCTGTTATGCTCCTAAGCCCGCTCGATGTGAGTGGGCTTATTTCTTCAGCGAATAACACGGATATTGGAAGAAAAAATGAATCGAGTTTGGGTGACAGGCGACGCGGTCGTCGACTTAATTCCTGATGGTGAAGCACACTATCTAAAATGTCCGGGCGGTGCTCCGGCGAATGTGGCTGTTGCCATCGCAAGATTGGGGGGTAATAGCGCCTTTTTTGGCCGTGTGGGTAATGACCCTATGGGGCGCTTTATGCAATCCACATTAACCGAAGATAAAGTGGACACCCGATATTTGCAGTTGGATGATCAACAAAGAACATCAACCGTCGTGGTCGATTTAGACTCGCACGGCGAACGCAGTTTTACCTTTATGGTGAAACCGAGCGCGGATCAATTCGTCCAATGTTTAGACATTCCGACCTTTTTAGCGGGTGAATGGCTGCATTGTTGCTCCATTGCACTGGCCAGTGAACCGAGTCGCAGCACTACCATTGAAGCGATTAAACGCATCAAAGCCAATGGGGGATTTGTCAGTTTTGATCCCAATCTACGAGAAGAGGTCTGGCCTAACCCCGAAGAGATGATCCCAGTGGTGATGAGCGTAGTGGCAATGGCGGATGTGGTTAAGTTTTCCGATGACGAACTGCTCTTGCTCACGCAGCGCCCTAGCCTTGAGCAGGGATTAATCTCAGTGAAAGAATTGAACATTCCGCTGATTGTCATTACTCAAGGTGCAAAAGGAGCGCTGGTGATCACCGCAGAGATGCAAACAATGATTACGGGAAAAGCCGTAAAACCTATCGATACAACAGGTGCCGGAGATGCTTTTGTCGGTGGATTGCTGTGCCAGTTGTCATTACATAAAGAGTGGTTTACTAAGGGTAATATCATAAACGCAGTGCAATGGGCTAATGGCTGCGGAGCATTAGCCACCACTCAAAAAGGGGCAATGACAGCGCTACCAGATAAGCACATGCTTGATCGATGGATTGGCTAAAATGATGGCTTGTACTTACAAGGGCGTAAGTCGTGTTGAAGTTCAAGCAAACTGCGAAATAAACGGATGATTTTCAGAGGATATTTGCTACGCTTACTGCATGATTAAACAAATAGCACTCGGACCAGATGCAGACATTTGTAAAATATGAACGATGTAGACGGTGGGTAGTTAGCTTACTATTTTGCTTACTGCCCATCGTTGTAGCTAGCCCAATTATCGCTTGGCAGACACGAGCTGATTTGAATCATCACATGCAAAACGTTCTGGTAAAAGGTATAGATTACATTAATCTACTGCTAAGAAATGCTCATGTTGCCAACGAGCGTGCGGCGCCCTACCTTAATATGGATTGCCTAGATGCTACTCGTTATTTGCGCGAGCTAGTGGCGACAACTCCCGATATCCGGACCATCAATTTAGCAAAACAAAATACTATTTATTGTAATTCGTTAACCGGTCAAGTAAACGATCACTACCAAATCGACAGCTATGTCAGTGGTGAGCTCTATTTAATGGCTGGTAATCGACTCACACCTCTCCGGCCTGTGTTGGCTTTTCACAGAACTTACGAACAGGGTATGGTGATCACTGGTGTTAGTTCCTATTACCTAACTAACATGCTTATTTTACTAGATGGCTATGGCAAACTTTATTTTCACGTTGGCAAAAATCACCTCGACGAGACTGGCGTTGTAACTTCCGAACCGTTATTTCCCACAATCATTAATACTTCAGAACGCTACCCTTATTCACTATCGACCCTATTAACTATTGATGACTACTGGCTTTATTTTAAAAACACCAAACAAACCAGTGCGATGTTAGCTCTCTTAATGGGAATCGGTTTAGGAGGATTTGTTTTTTGGAAACTCGGCCAAGCTTCGTCAATGCAAGGAGAAGTGAAACGCGCTATTCAATCCAACGAGTTCATTCCGTATGTACAACCGATTGTTGATGGTAGTGGCCAGCTCAGCCATATTGAAGTGCTTGCTCGTTGGCAACATCCTGTTCATGGATTAGTGAGGCCCGATCTTTTTATTCCCTTAGCGGAAGAATCTGGGCTAATCATTCCTATTACGACTCAGTTAATGTCCCAAGTAGAGCATGAACTTTCATTACACCAGTCACAATTTCCAGAGCATTTCAGTATTGGATTTAATATTTCAGCCAAGCACTGCGTAGCTTCCAATTTGTTTGATGATTGCAAACACTTTATTGAAACCTTCGACAATCGTAAGCATATTTTAACGTTAGAGCTCACTGAGAGAGAGTTGGTTATTGATAGTGATGAAGCAAAAAAGCTCTTCCAGTCATTGGATAAAATAGGTGTGTTGCTGGCAATTGATGATTTTGGTACGGGTCACTCTAGTTTGAACTATTTGCAAGAGTTCAAGTTTGACATTTTAAAAATCGACAGAAGCTTTATTACCATGATCGGTAGTGATGCGATCTCTAGCCACATTGTTGAAAACTTAGTCGATTTGGCTAAGCGACTTGGGTTAAAAACCATCGCCGAAGGTGTGGAAACCCAAGATCAAATTGATTTTTTGAACGAAAGAGAAATTGACTATTTACAAGGCTACTTCTTTTATAAACCTATGCCGCTCAGTGAGTTTATCACTCTGCTTAAAACCACCTAGATCAATCTCTGGCATTCCAATACGATGATAACTAGAACTTCAGTGGTTATTTCTTATGACGAGAGGCCAACTGAGCACGGTAGCGAGCTAAATGAAAACGCTTGCGAACAGGTTGTTGAACAGAAAGTTGTTTTAACACTTTATTAAGCTGTTTCGTGTGATGTGCACTATTATGCTCTGCTGATTGCCCATCTTCTTCAATGAAAAATGAGGCGACACTCGCGGTCAATAAACCGAAAAGTGTAATACCCGTCAACATCAGAAACACGGCAACACCACGCCCAAATGGAGTGATTGGATACATATCGCCGTAACCAACAGTAGTAATCGTGGTCATTGCCCACCAAATCGCATCAGAAAAATCATTGATTGGGCTATCCGTGCCTTTTTCGACCAAATAGACAAAAGCTGCAGAAAGAAGCACTGTCGATAAGCTGGTTAGCCCAATAAAGCTGAGCGTTTTTTGTCTCAGTACCGCCTTTGTTTGACGCCATGCTCTTGGCAAGATCAGTAAAATGCGTAAAAAACGGAGCGGACGTAGGAATGGCATGGCCACAATCAACACGTCAGGCCAATTCTTAATCATATAACGGATAGGATTGGGGCTCAGCAACACTTTAATAAGTAATTCTGTTGCAAACAATGCCCAAATAATCCAAAGCAGATGCTCCAGAAAATCAAGCTCTTCGGGCTGTAAAGGTGCAATATCTGGTAGTAAAGCGACGATCACATAGACTACCGATAATAGCAGCATCGGAATTTCAGTTTTATGTTCGATCGCAGACAGTAGCTGTAAACGTGTTTTTAATTTCATGATTCAAATACCTTTTTCCGTTTACCTTAACGCTAAAAGTACCAAGTGAACAGTACAACCATCCCTTTCGTTACCCGATTAGCACCCAATTCAAAATGGAAATCACTATAAACTAGGTGGTTGAGATGTAAAGAATTGTGACCTTAACAGAGCTTAAAATAACCATCTTGAGCGTTATTCTAAGCTCTTCACACCCAATATCTCACTCACAAAAATCTCAAAAACACCATAGGAGTCAAGTTTCAATTGTGATACGATGCACAACTTTATGGATATCTCTCTATTTTCATATGGACGTGACCCGATACCCAAGCCACTTAGGATGCTGTCGATGACCAGTAAGTGAGGCCGAAAAAACATCAATAAAATGGTGTAATTGGCGTCAATGAACGTGATCAATACAGCAATGCTGCAAGTGGGACAGGTATAACTCCGTTGTTTTACTCCGAGGTCACTTATTACCATGTCTTTTTTAAAAGATTTAGCCATTCGCAAAAAAATTGCGCTTGCCTTTACTATTATCGCGTTAGTCAACATCGCCTTCGGTTATTACCTATATCGTTCATTGAACGAAATACAAGATGACCTACTCAATCTAACGGATGACACACTTCCATCAATGATGATGGTCAATAACGTCAAATACAATATGGCTTCTGTGCGACGTGCTCAAATCAGTTTGCTTTCCGCAACCGATCAAGCCGAAATTACGGAGGATATTCGTTGGATGCAGGAACACTATCAAGCAATTGATAGTGCACTAGCCACCTATGAGCGTGCGGTTTGGACCGATCACGAGCGTTCGATTTTTATGCCAGTTAAAAACCTCTGGCGTGACTACTTGACTGCGCTTGGCTCTTTTAATGACGATATCCTCAATCAAAATATCGTAAAAGCTCAAGGGGATATTTCAGCCTCTTTGGTTACATTTGAACGCCTAGAGAGTGCGATTGACGATCTTCTCAATTTAAACCAAACCTTTGTTGCCAAAAATCGCTCTGAACTGATGACGCTTATTCAAGCTATCACCTCATTTTCCACAGGCAGCATCGTTGCGCTGATAGCGTTTATGGTGTTCATTACACTATTACTTTCTCGCTTAATCTGCCAGCCACTACAGTTGGTTGTACAGCAAGCGAACGCCATTGCTGGAGGTAATTTAAGCCATCGATTAGCACGTCAGCATATTGGGCAAGATGAGCTAGGTGAATTGGCCGATGCGTGTTCAAGTATGCAAGAGAATTTACGCTCAATGGTGGAAGAGATCATCGCCGGAGCGACTCAACTATCTCATGCTGTCGATGAAGTTAGCGCCGTCTCTGAACAGACATCACAGGGCATGCAAGAGCAACAGGTCGAGGTCATGCACATTGCTACGGCCATGACGCAAATGAAATCAACGGTTGCAGAAGTGGCACGAAGCACAGAAGTCGCTTCTGACGCCGCTCGTGAAAGTAACCAACAATCCATCCTTGGATCAAAACAGATGGATTCCGTCGCTAATGCTATCTCTCTTGTGACTCAAGAAATTGATCAAGCAGAACAACGCGTATTAGAACTTGAGCAACAAGCACAGCAAATTAACGTTGTCGTTGACGTGATAAGCAACATCGCCGACCAAACCAATTTGCTTGCACTTAACGCAGCAATTGAAGCGGCGCGTGCTGGTGAACAAGGGCGTGGTTTTGCGGTTGTGGCTGATGAAGTCCGTGCTTTAGCTGGCAAAACTCAGCAATCGACGGGCGACATCGTCAATATTATCCAAAGCCTACAAACATGTGCATTGCGTGCTCGTGAAGCGACGTCACAAAGCAGTGTACTTATGGGACAATGTGTGGAGCAAAGTGGCCAAACTCAAATCGCGATTGACCACATTAGTAATCAAAGCGCGCATATCGCAGATATGACCATTCAAATCGCCAGTGCGTGCGGAGAGCAAGATTCGGTTAGCGAAGAGCTCAGCCGCAATATCGAACGCATTAGTGAATCAGCCAAGCAAGTTGCACAAGGTTCTTCCAGTGCCGCTCAAGCGTGCGTCGAACTTAGCCAGTTAGCAGCAATGCTACAAAATACGGTACGTCGCTTCCAAGTCTAACCTCATATCGTGGGTTTAAAAATAACGGCCTCTTTTGAGGCCGTTATAGTATCCATTCTCTTGCTATTTATAGCTTAAATCTGTCGCTTTACCTTTAAAGATTCGGTAAACCACAAAGGTGTACAGCAAGATCATCGGCATCACAATCACGACACCAATGCCCACTACCAATAAGCTAGCCGTAGAGGCGGCTGATTCTTGAGCCGTCATTATCCCGGGGACGACATCAGGGAAAAAGCTATAGGCTAATCCAAGAAAGCTTAATGCAAAAATTAGCATCACGCCAAAAAATGGCCATTGAACTCCCATATCATTCACTACAGGCACTCTTTTTAAATAGCGATCAACCATAAAAATCGTGACTAACACCACCAGCGGAACAGGAGCTAATAACAGCATTTCAGGGAAACTAAACCAACGTTCCGCGACCAATGGGTTAAATAACGGGTTAACAATACTGACTGAAAAAATGCCCAGCGCGGCCAACCAGCCCGCGCGGCGTGACCAGCGCGCCGCCCGAATTTGTAACGCGCCCTCGGTCTTTAACACCAACCAAGCACCACCGATATAAACATAAGCAGCCGTCACGCACAGCGAACTGAGTAGTGCAAAGCCATAAGCCTGCATCGATTCCTCAAAGCTCATCACATACCGTCCAATCATGTAACCTTGGGTTAATGCGGCAAGTAAAGAACCGGTTTTAAAACACAAGTCCCAGTGGTCTTTATGATCCGCTTTCGCTTTTGCACGGAAATCAAACGCTACACCACGCATAATCAATGCAATCAGCATCAGTGCGGTGGGCAAATACAGCTCTGTCAAAATCAAGCTATGTGCACTTGGAAACGCAATCAATAAAATACCAACGCCTAGCACTAGCCATGTTTCATTGGCATCCCAGAAAGGACCAATTGAGGCGATCATTCTATCGCGCTGTTGCTCATTATTTTGGGGTAATAAAATACCGACACCCAAATCATAACCATCAAGTACCGCATACATGAAAACACTAAAACCAAGCAGTAAAAGATAAATTTCCGGTAGATAAGAGATCATAATGGTGCCTTTTGCTCGTCAATCGGTTGAATCGCTATGCCTGTGGAGAACTGCCTTGCTAAATAAAACAGTGTATGGATATAAGCAACTAGCAATACGGCATAAATGGTTAAATACATCACTAATGACAGCACAACAGAACCACTTCCAATCGCAGTGACCGCATCAGAAGTACGCAATACACCACTAACAAGCCATGGTTGACGGCCAATTTCAGTAACATACCACCCTGCTAATGTGGCTACCCATCCTGAAAACGTCATCGCGACAACGGTATAAAGATAGAACTTGGGTAAGGTTTTTTTACGAATTAAACGCCATGCACCAAACCAACTCACTAGCAGCATCAGCACGCCAATTCCGACCATAATTCGAAAGCCGAAGAACAGTGGCTTAACCGGGGGATGATCCGGTGCAAATTGATTTAAACCCACAATTTCACCGTCGAGGTCATGTGTGAGTATCAAGCTGGCTAATTTAGGAATACCGAGTTCAAAGTGATTGCTACGCGTGACTTCATCAGGCCAAGCGAACAAGAGTAACGGTGCTCCTTGCTCCGTATCCCACACCCCTTCCATCGCGGCAATTTTAGCTGGTTGGTGTTTTAACGTATTTAAACCGTGTAAATCGCCAACAAAAATTTGTATTGGTATAGCAATGGCCGCGAGAATAATGCCGACTCTAAGGCCCACTTTCGCTGCTTCCAGTTGCGCATTACGCAAAAATTGGTAAGCAGAGATCCCTGCAATGACAAAACTTGCGGTGAGTAAAGAAGCCAGCAACATATGTACAAGCCGATACGGCATAGAAGGATTAAAAATAACCTCCTTCCAACTGGTGACATGAACAATGCCTTCAATCACTTCATAACCAGCAGGTGTATGCATCCAACTATTTAAAACTAAAATCCAAAAAGCAGAGAGTGATGTGCCTATCGCCACCAGCACGGTTGCTAAGGTATGCACCCATTCAGGTACTCTTCCACGCCCAAAAAGCATCACGCCAAGGAAGGTCGCCTCCATAAAGAAAGCCGTCATCACTTCGTAGCCTAACAATGGCCCAGCGACGTTACCGACTCTCTCCATAAATCCTGGCCAGTTAGTCCCAAATTGAAAACTCATCGTGATACCAGAAACAACACCGAGCGCAAAAGTCAGGGCAAAGATCTTGACCCAGAAATAATATAAGTCCAACCACAACTGAGCTTGCGTTCGTACAAAACGCCACTTAAAAAACACCATCACCCATGCAAGCGCAATCGTAATGGTTGGAAATAAAATATGAAAACTGATATTGGCGGCAAACTGGATCCGCGACAACATGAGGGTCTCTAACATCACTCTTTCCTCAATCAAAAAAGACTAGGCAATCAAATAACAACAATTTACTTAATTGTTAATTACGTTGATCGACCTAATTAAGTTCACTGCCTGAGGATTTTCTTACTTAAAGTCACTAAGGCTCCTCGTCGATTGAGGGGAATGAAAATCCAGAACATCGCAGCCAATGAGTTGTACCAATCATCAGCTGTAAGACCGAGGAAAAAGATGTATCAAATTACGGAAGAATTATGACAAAAAATAACCGTGCCCCATAAGAAGCGTTAGGTTTGAGTAAGCAGTAAGCCTTGCTTCGGCTTACAACGCAAAAAGGGTCGCATTTAATGCGACCCTTTACTCCTCAACAAACGGTTAAAACTGAGCAGTTAGCTTGATATACACTTCATCTTTGCCTAATTTACTGTCTAATCCATGAGCGTAACCAATCCGTACTGGTAACGTGCCGCCATAAAGTACGATGGTATCGATCTGCACTTCAGCACCAATCCCCGTCAGGGCTTGGTAGTTTTGGTTATCGTTCCAGCTTGATCCTGAGTCGACAAATACAGAACCTGAAATATCCCCCAAACCAATTGGCCACAAATTCCAGTTTCGTTCAGCGCGATACAATAAGCGGCTTAGTTCAACACTTTGTGTCGCGTAAGCTTGCCCTACTTGAGCCGCAGAGCTGTAGCCACGCAACTCTACCTGTTGGCGGCCATAGAGCTGCGCGCTGTCGCCTTCGTAACTGCCTAGCTCAAACGCTTTAGCTTTTGAATCTGCATAACCTGCCGCAAGGTGAGTGGTAAGATTGAAGCTCCCCGGGAGGTCCCAATGTGCTTGCCACTGCGCCTGCCATTTTTGTCCAGAGTAATCACCGCCAACATTGGACTCCCATACCAAATCAGCGTAATGACCCCACGCGTAACCGGGAACATTCAATAAGCCTTCACGGTTATCCCATTGTAGCGCAGCCCCTGCTAGCCACTCATCACTGGCTTGTGTATAGCGCGTACTTTGAGGCGCTTTGATCAATGACTCTTTCTGCCAATAAGTTCCGATACCAAACGTTAAGTTATCATCGAGGCCATGCCATAAATAATTACGTTGTAACGTTAAGTCATCTTGGCGGACAATGCGATCGTCTTTATTGGTCAACGGGTTTAACTTAAACTCATGCTCTCGGCTGAGCGTCGCTTGCCAACGGTTGTCATATTGATACCCCAATTGGTACGCCGCCAACGCGTTTTTTGTATCCCAAGCCGCTTGTATCTCATATTGATGTCGCCCTAACACATCTGAACCACTGGTCGAGAAACCAAGTAACGATTGGTTATCATCCCCTTGCCAAACGGGAACCCAATAACGTGGCGTTAAAGTCGACAACGGTGAGTAGTCGGTAGTGTCACTTTTTTCGGCCTGAGATATCGGCGTCGAAGCAACGGATGTCACCTTGGCAAAGGAAGACAGTGGAGCCTCATTGAAAGCCGTCACCGCCGGAATGTGGCGCAAATGGTAACCATCATGCTCATAAGCTTGGTAGATAAGCCCTTGCGATTGATTCCATTGCGGAGAAAAAGCACCACCAATTTCATTGGTCAATTGCTCTAGCTGCAGACTGGTTAAGTCCATTCGGTAGATCTGATAACGCCCCGTGTAATCGGCGCTGAACAGCAGCTCTCCCTCTTGGGTAAAACTCAATTGATGCTCAGTTAATGATGTTTCAGTCACAGCCAACCAGCGCTGCTCTTTGGCGACAAAACGCATGATATTCCACGCGCTAGACGGCTGCTTCACGGAAGCATAAATGTCACCTGTCGGAGACAGCGCCATATCACCAATGACCCAACCATATGTGCCTTGCCATAAGCGAGTTTGCTGTCCATCCAGCGTCACCTGCCATAATTCAGGCAACCCTTGTTCATGACGGGTAGCGAAAACACTTTGCCCATCTCGGCTCCAACGTACTTGGGTAAAGCGCTGTTGCTCGGTTAAACGTTGCCACTGCCCATCAACGTAGCGATAAAGATCATTCAACACTCGTCCGTCAAGATAACTATTCACTTGTGACACGACGATACCTTGCTGGGGATGAACATCGAGGCTAGTTAAGCTTTTTGTAGTCAATAAACGCTGCCATTGATTTTGCTTACTATCCCACATCGCTAAATTTGCTCGATCAACCCCATCACGACGCCAAGCCAGTAATTGCTCTGATCCACCATTGGCTAATAGATATTCAAACGGCTGGCTATCGAGAGATTGAGCCTCCGAAGGCTGTTCCTTACTTTGCACAATTTGATCTGAAAACTGCGTGATTAGATCGGCACGGAACTCTTGCCAAAGCGCAAAAAAATCTTTACCAAAAGCACGTTGAGCGCTTCGGTTTAAGAAAACGCCCGGAATTAGGTAGCCACTGTAATCGCTTAAAAAATGTTGGAGTGCGTCTTCGCCATACGTTTTGGCTAAATAATCAATAAAATACGCGCCGTAGAGGTAATTACTGCCAAGCGGTAAACGTTTATTCGCTACCACGATTTGGTTGAGATCAGCTAGTTGTCCGCTCGCCACTTCCATGCGCATTTGCATCGCAAAATGGCTATTGTGCAAACGTCCATAACCTTGTTCATTTTGGCTTTCCATGTAAACCGCTAACCCTTCTAACAGCATCGAGGGTGTCATTGCATGCGGGAAAAGCAGTGTGTGACGGCCAAAAATACGTCGAGCTCCGGTGACCGCACGCTCATTTAATTCCATATGGACAATGTGAGTGTACTCATGGCGGATGAGCATGTGCAACCATTCATCATTGCCTTCCAATCCATTGACATCGCTGGGGGGATTTAAGATCAAGCGAATTTGAGCATAAGGCAGCGGCGTTGCCCAACCGTTGGAATAGTCGTAGTCATCCACCAACGTTAGGTGCGTTTTTTCAGCTGGCATCTTTGAGAATTGACTGGCAAGGTCTTGATGCACTTTCTCGGCAATATCTAACGAACGCGCCGCGTACTGGGCCAATTCACTGCGAAAGTGCACGATAAAATGTTGCGATTGTTGAGTCTGCCATTGCTGACCAGCTTGATCCCAAGCGACTGACTCAGCCAATACTGTTGGTGTATGCATACCCAAACAAACCATCAAACCCATAATGGGTGAGAGTACAAATTTTGCTGACATCGTTACAACAACCCTTTTCAATAATTAAGTGCGGCGATTGTACGTTGAATGAGAAAAGGATTGGGTATCGAAATGTATGGCTTTGTCAGGATAAGGCCTGACTATCATTTGCCCCCCATTTAAGGAGATGGCACTTTACATTGCTAAGCAATCTATTTTATATCGCACTCTATTTGACTGATCGGAACGCTCGATTGACCAAAACAGACATAAGCGGTAATTGGTTGATTTACCTTCATTTTCACGTAGCCAGCTTTTACATCATCCTCTCGAAATCGAACCATATTAGACGTCACTTCTGAACCATCGACATAAATCGCCGTGAAATCATCATTCATCCAAGCAACCACTTTGTCGTAACTCTGTTTGGTCTTAAACACGACCTCGGCGCAGCGAATAGGCGGATTGTCACGAACGCTGTACCCGCCAGAATGTTCAACCGCTTCAGAGCCATTGCTCACATCGTGTAACTGGCTGGAAATCACATCACACTGACTGTCAGCCGCATGGACATCAAATGCAATAAGCATAGAAATCACGTAATAGCTTGGTTTCATCTTCATCATAAACATTACTGACATCATAGGTAGTTGTAAAAAATAATAGCTTTACCCTATTGAAAACCACCCAAAAATAACATCACTTAAAAGTAAACGTGGGTTAAATATCACTGAACACTGGAGTGATGCCGTTCTAAATAGAACATTTGTTATTTTTTTATGTGTATTAATTGGTTCTGGCTATGCAGTGCAAACCTAGAATCTAACAGGCTTATTATTACATCACACCACATTGTTCAATTTACCTTAACCAATAGGTAAGAAAATCAAGATTGACCAAACATCCTCGTAAATCATATCTTTCACCTACACCTTGACGAGAATCAAAAAGCTTGCACTTTTATCGCAAGTCTCTTTTCGCCCTAGGTATCCACATATCATAAAAAAGACAATCAAAAGGTAGTCAGCATGAAACAACCACTCAAGGCGCTGGTGCTCACAATCAGTTTGTCGTGCGGTGCCATCGGTGCTTACGCAAACTCGTTAGAACCGCTCGACAAAGAGTTCACTTTACAAGTTTTAGGATCGGGAGGGCCAATTTCAGATGATCTGCGCTCTTCTTCAGCGGAAGTAATTTGGTGGAAAGGCAAATCTAAAATCATGATTGATGCTGGCGGCGGCGCGTATCTGCGCTTTGGCCAATCCGGCTCTAAACTGGAAGATTTGGATTTTCTAGGCATTACCCATTTTCACACCGACCACGTTGCAGACTTGCCCGCGCTGCTCAAAGGCGGCTACTTCTTTAAGCGAGAAGACCCGCTAGATATTGCAGGCCCGCAAGCGGGATCAGCCTTCCCTAGCCTATCAGGCTATATGGACGCACTCTTTAATAGCAAAGATGGCGCTTACGCTTATTTAAATGGTTTATATGATGGCAGCGATGGTTTGTTCCCAGTCACCATCACTGATGTTTCTTACAAAACCACGACACCAACTAAAGTGTATCAACAAGACGGTTTAACCATTTACGCACTCGGTATTCCTCATGGGGGCGTGCCATGTTTGGCTTATCGTATTGAAAGTGATCAGGGCGTTATTGTTATTTCTGCCGATCAAAACGGCAGTAACCCAGCATTTCTCGATTTTGCTCAAGGCGCTGACATTTTAGTCATGCCGATGGCTGTTCATGAGTCAGCCGATGAAGTTTCCGCATTTATGCACGCTAAACCTTCAGTGATTGGCGAAATTGCAGCCAAAATCAATCCTAAACTGCTGGTGCTCAACCACTGGATGGGAGTCGGCCTTAAACATAAATCAGAGTCCACCAAGATCATCAAACAGTTTTATCACGGCGAAGTTATTGCCGCCCGTGATCTCTCAAGCTACCCAATGAGTTCCGTGAAGGAGATAACCCATGAATTGTAAAATTGTTTTGTCTATTGCGATAACTTCGGCCATTGCTCTTCATCCTGCAATGAGCGTTGCAGAAACGTCAACGGAAGCACCAGTGAGTGCGCAACCCACCTCGCAAAATGGTGGCAAATGCGCGGCTGGCAAATGTGGTACTGAAAAACGCTTTGAGAAACAGGATTTAAAAAGCGATCCGCAAGGACGTTTAGTACGCGCCAGAGATGGTAAATGCGGCTTAACCGCAGAGGGAATCGCACCTTCCGCTGAAACCATTACTCTAACCAACAGCAAAATCACTGGTGGTGTATGCGGGCAATAGATCGCACTTCAAAAGGCATCGGCTTGCGTAGCGAACACATCGATTTGCTATGCCAGTTGCCTGACCATCCCGCCATCGATTTCCTTGAGCTTGCTCCGGAGAACTGGATGAACATGGGCGGACTTAAACGCGAGCAGTTACAGCAGATAGCAAAGCACTATCCTCTGGTTGTACATGGGCTGAGTTTGTCGATTGGCGATTGTCAGCCACTGAACAAAGCGTTTGTGAAAAAGGTAGCGGCATTTTTAGATGAATTTAACATCGACATTTACAGTGAGCATTTGAGCTTTTCGCGTGATGCCCAAGGGTACTTGTATGAACTGCTGCCTATCCCGCGCTATAAAGAGAGCATTGCTTACTTGGTCGATCGCATTCACTGCGTTCAAGATATTGTGCAACGCCCTTTGGTGCTGGAAAACATCTCCTACTACCACAGCTACGGCAAGGAGATACCCGAAGGCGAATTTATTGCTGAGATAGTTGAGCGCAGCGGCTGCCAGCTGCTGATTGATATCAATAATGTGTATGTGAATAGCCGTAACCACAATTACTGCCCGTTTGACATGCTGGCCACTTTACCAAGCGAAGCGATCTGCTATTACCACATCGCCGGTCACTTAAAAGAGCGCGAAGATTTCTTGCTCGATACCCATGGCAAACCAGTACAACAAGAGGTAATTGACTTGGCTCGTTATGCTTACGCTCAACAAGGTAGCCGTCCTTTGCTGCTTGAACGTGATCATCATGTGCCTCCTCTGGTGGTTTTGACTGAAGAGTTGCGCACTATCCATCACGATATTATGCAACCAGCGCCATCATTAGTTATCGATGTGGAGCGTAGCCATGCTTAAACCACCAATGAACATGAGTATGTCAATGCACGCACTGACCTACGTGATCCGCTCTCCTGTCGCGCAAGGCGAACCGCCCTGCCGTTATCGAGAGTTCATTCGAGCGAATATCTACTCTGTCATTAAGCACACTTTTCCTCTGTTTTACGCTCAACTTAACGAGGAAACACTCTACATTTTGACGGACGAATGGCTGGTAATACATGGCGCTATGGAGCCTGAGTTCCATCAGATTGCGACTGAATTTGTTCAGTTTATCCAACAGCAAAATAACCATAACGCCAGTGTTAACCTCAGTGCTGAGCAAATCGCACTGCTTGAATATGAATGGATCGTTTTCAACGCTGAAATGGATAGCGCTCATGTGCCGAATCTCAACGTGTGGTGGGATGATGTTGAAGCTCAACCGGAGGCGTTTTGCATACAGCTTAACCCAACGTTAAAACTGGTCGAAGTGCCTTTTCTTGTCCATCCAGAATCGGTCACTTTTTTGATTCAAGAACAGAAAACTGTCTGTTATGGGGTATTTCGTCATGCATCGCATCAGGTGGTATCACAAAAACTCAGAGAAGTGGATATCGCCCTAATTCAGATGATTCAAAACGCCCCAGCGCAGTCACTAACGCAACTAGAACAACAGATAGCTCAACACCTATCCAACTTCCATTTTTTGGCGTGGGTTCAAACGTTTCAGCAACAAGGACTCATCAGCCTGTATTTATTAGGAGAAACTCTATGATTCACTCAGCCCTCAATTGGTACGATGGCGTGATCGAAAAATTTAAAAAATTCGATTTTATAGTACTACTTGCGATTCGACTTTTTCTCGTGCCGGTGATTTTTGTCGGTGCTCATTCCAAAGTGGTTGGTTTCGCTGGAACCGTTGCTTGGTTTGGCGCCTCAGCCGCCGATGGTGGTTTAAATCTACCTTTTCCAGAACTGCTGGCATTTTTAGCCGCCGCGACAGAAGTTCTCGGCTGTATATGCATCGCACTTGGTCTTTTTACTCGCATTATGGCGATTCCCATGATTCTCATGATGAGTGTGGCGAGCGCAATGGTGCACTGGAAGCATGGCTGGGACGCGATTGCCACCAGCAGTATGGAAGCGACGGTGCGCTTAAACGGTTTTATTGAATGGTTAGCGGTCAATTTTCCGGGCCGTTACAACTACATCACAGAACTTGGTGACCCTGTGATGCTCAATAACGGGATGGAATTTGCGGCGACTTACTTTGTGATGCTGATGGTTCTTTTCATTTATGGTGGTGGCCGCTACGTCAGCCTCGACTACTGGCTAAAAAAACCATTCACTCGCACGCCTCAAACCGCTTAACACCTAATGATGCCTACTAACTTGAAGTTGCCGCCCGCAGCTTCAAGTGGCAGGCGTTATCAATCACACATTCATCTCTGACTATCTTACCTGCCATTTTGCTGGCGGGAGGGAGACTTTATGCTTACAGATGTGGTGGAACTGTCACGGTTCCAGTTCGCCAGTACGGCGCTTTACCATTTTATTTTTGTTCCGCTGACCATTGGCTTATCGTTTTTACTGGCGATCATGGAATCACTGTATGTCATGACCGGCAAAACCGTTTACAAAGACATGACTCGTTTTTGGGGCAAGCTGTTTGGCATCAACTTCGCCGTTGGCGTTGCCACCGGCCTCACTATGGAGTTTCAATTTGGCACCAACTGGGCGTACTACTCTCATTATGTGGGTGACATTTTTGGTGCCCCACTGGCGATTGAAGCTTTGATTGCCTTTTTCCTTGAATCAACACTCGTTGGATTATTTTTCTTCGGCTGGGAGCGCCTTTCTAAGCGTCAGCATTTAAGCGTGACTTGGTTAACCGCTTTAGGCTCTAAC
This sequence comes from Vibrio sp. 1151_11, assembly GCF_029478525.1. Classification (NCBI taxonomy): domain Bacteria; kingdom Pseudomonadati; phylum Pseudomonadota; class Gammaproteobacteria; order Vibrionales; family Vibrionaceae; genus Vibrio; species Vibrio sp. 1151_11. The sequence continues at coordinate 126,371 of NZ_SHMN01000010.1, forward strand.
TTTTCTGGATTGTGGATTTTGATGGCCAACGGCTGGATGCAAAACCCCGTCGGCGCCGAGTTTAACTATCAAACCATGCGTATGGAAATGACCAACTTTACTGATGTCATTTTTAACCCAGTAACCCAAGTGAAGTTTGTGCATACCGTTGCGGCGGGTTACACCACAGGCGCACTGTTTATCATGGGTATCAGCGCATACTACCTATTGAAAAAGCGCGACCTTCCCTTTGCGCGTCGCTCATTTGCTGTGGCTTGCGCTTTTGGCATGGCATCCATTACCGCCACTTTATTGCTAGGTGATGAGTCAGGTTACACCTTAGGTGAAGTACAACAGGTGAAACTGGCCGCCATTGAAGCCGAGTGGGATACCGAACAAGCCCCTGCCTCTTTTACTCTGTTTGGGCTACCTAACCAAGAAACCATGCACACAGACGCGGCGATTAAAGTCCCTTATTTGATGGGTATTATCGCCACGCGTTCATTGGATGAGCCCGTCATCGGCTTAAAAGATTTGATGGCGCGCAGTGAAGAGCGCATTCGCAATGGCATGCTCGCTTACGGGTTATTGGAAGCCTTACGCAATGGTGACGATTCACCGCAAAACATCGCTCAGTTTGAAACGCTAAAAGAGGATTTGGGGTACGGTTTATTACTCAAAAAATACACCGATAAAGTAACTGATGCGACTGAAAGCCAAATCAAACAAGCCGCGCAAGATACCATTCCGCAAGTTGCACCTCTGTTTTGGAGCTTCCGCATCATGGTGGCCTGCGGTATGGCGATGTTCGCTGTCATTGGGCTCTGTTTCATCCAAATTTGTCGGCGAAAAATCGGCACTCAGCCTTGGTTACTTAAGGCGGCATTATTCGCTATTCCACTCCCATGGATTGCCAGCGAAGCGGGTTGGTTTGTCGCTGAGTTTGGCCGCCAACCTTGGGCTATCGGTGAAGTGCTTCCGGTTAATATGGCCGTATCTAACCTATCAACCAGCGACTTATGGATTTCACTGGGCCTAGTTTACTTACTCTATAGCGCATTTTTGGTGGTGGAAATGTACCTGATGGTGAAGTTTGCTCGGCGCGGCCCAAGCGCCCTACATACCGGACGTTACCATTTTGAAACGCAAGATGGGCACGGATCTCTATCTCACGAACACCATTAAGGGAGAACACAATGTTTGATTACGAAACCTTACGTCTGCTGACTTGGGCGATTGTCGGTGTACTATTGATTGGTTTTATCATCACCGATGGCTTTGATATGGGCGTTGCAGCGCTACTGCCCATTTTGGGACGCAGTGATGTTGAACGGCGAGTGATGATCAACAGTATCGCGCCTCATTGGGATGGCAACCAAATGTGGTTGATTACTGCTGGCGGTGCGATTTTCGCTATCTGGCCACTGGTTTACGCCACCGCATTTTCTAGTTTCTATTTAGCGATGATGTTGCTACTTGCTGCGTTATGGCTGCGCCCAATTGGTATGGATTATCGCTCAAAAATCGATAACCCCTCATGGCGCAAGGCGTGCGATAACGCACTGTTCATCAGTGGCGTTGTACCGCCCCTCATCTTTGGCATTGGTTTTGGTAATTTATTGGTAGGAGTCCCTTTTCAGCTCAATAACTTATTGATGCTCGATTACCAAGGCCATTTTTGGGATCTATTCACGCCATTTCCGCTACTGTGTGGCCAGCTCAGCCTTGCCATCGTCGTCACTCAAGGCGCAACGTTTTTACAGCTCAAAACTTGTGATGCGTTATGCGAGCGAGCCCATAGCGCATCGGTGGTCATTGCCAGCATTGCGGTAGCTTTATTTCTCATCGGCGGATTCTTTGCCGCCAACATGGCGGGTTATATTATCGTGAGCCCGATTGTCACGGATGCCGCTTCAAACCCCTTGCATAAAGAAGTGGTTAGCGTCGCTCGTCATTTACTGCATAACTATCAAGCACACGCCATGCTGTGGTTGATCCCTTGCGTGGGCATCGCGAGCTTATTGGCGTGCATATGGGCAAGCCTGAAAAGAGCATCTGGCTGGGCCTTCTTATTCTCTAGCCTTGCTATTGCATGCATTATTTTTACGGCAGGCGTGGCGCTATTTCCGATGATCATGCCGTCAAGCTTAATGCCATCACACAGTTTGACGATTTGGGATGCCACATCCAGCCAAAAAACACTCAATATCATCACGCTTGTCGCCATCTTAGTGGTGCCAGTTATTCTCAGTTACACCGCGTGGGGTTATTACAAAATGTTCGGTCGATTGAATGATGATTATATTCGCAACCACAGCGTATCGCTGTACTAAAGGAGATGACTGATGTGGTATTTCTGTTGGGTTCTTGGCGTATTACTCGCCTGCGCATTTGGTATAATCAATGGATTGTGGCTTGAGCAAGCTGAGCATTTCGATGAATCGTAACTCACTCATATGCAAGCAGATAACCTGCTAAGAAGCGTTAAGATCATCAAGCTTTAAGATAAAAAATGGCGCTGTTTTTAGCGCCATTTTTTATCACATCGTAAGAAACGTATTTACTGAAATTTTGGGCCAGCCGCGGCAACAAAAGCCATCTCAACCAGATAGTCAGGGCTTGCCAATTGCGCTTGAACGCAGGCTCGGCTTGGTGCGCATCCTTCTGGAAACCAGCTATCCCACACTTCATTCAAAGCGGCGAAATAAGCAAAATCTGTGACATAAATTGTCACCGATAACACGCGGCTTCTGTCGCTGTCGATCGCCGTCAACTGCTGCTCAGCTTGGGCTAAGATCTGCTCAACCTGCCCTTTCATATCGGCTTTTGTATCGCTATCAGCCACTTCCACAAAGTGGGCAATGCCGTTGAATACGGTAATGTCAGACCAACGTTTACTTGGATTAATACGATGAATAGTCATTAATTTCTCTCTTTATGGTAAAGATAACTCGCAACAGTGCTGTTCGATCACACAGACTGGCGCGCCGACTTTGCAGCTAAAGCCGCTGGCAACCAACCTGCCTGTGGTTTCATCTCGGCGATAACTGGCGATTGTGTGTGAATGTTGGCTAGCAACCAACAACCAATCTCCATCCGCAGACAAAGTGAAGTCACGCGGGAATTGGCCACCGACGTCAAATGCGGCAATCCATTGCGGTTGCGGCTGGCATAGTTCAAAAAGAACGATTTTATTTTGCTCTCGACAGGAAGCATAGAGAAAACGTTCATCGGGCGACAACTTAATCGCCGCAGCCGCTCCACTTTTCGCCTCATTCGGCAAGAGATCGCACTCAGCCTCTATTTGCCATTGTGTCCCGGAAAATACTAAGGTGACCAAAGTCTCCGACAATTCACAGACCACAAAAGCTCGGGTTTCTGCGTGATTAAACACCACATGGCGCGGCCCACTCCCCGCAGGCATCTCTACAGTTTGCGCCAATGAAAATGCCTGATTATCACTGTTGATGGCGAAAAAATGAATTGCATCACTCCCTAAATCGACCACAACCAGTTGCGACGACTGTTTAAGGAAAACCACCTGATGAGCGTGAGGTGAGGTTTGGCGCTCTGCATTTGGCCCCTGACCATTAATCCATAGATCAGCGATACATAACTCCGGTTTGCCAGTGTCGTCCAAACGAACAATGTTCACATTACCCGACCCATAATGCGCCACGGCGCAATAGCGCTGCTTGGCATCAATAGCAAGATGACATGCATAGCTACCCGACAGTGGCACTTGAGAAACAGAGCCCTTGTTAATGTGTATTAATTGTGGGTTGTCGCTCGCTTCTACCTCATTAAAAGTGTAAAAGCCCTTGGTGGTTTCAAGAAGGTAGGAAGGGTTACGCGTCGCCATCACCTCTTGCAAAACACTAAGTTCACCCGTGATGGTGTTAAGCTCAATCAGCTCAACGCCGTTACTATTGCTTGGTGCATCCGTATAAGTACCAATGTAAAAACGCGCGGCATTGTGTGTGCTCATTTTCCACCTATCATCAAAAATAAAACACTATACCCAAATTTCACCTTAATCTGGGATAATTTAATTAAGCTGCCTGTGTGGCAGTGATGAAAACCGCCATACAGTCCAAACTTAAATCCAATCGGGCGATTGCGGAACACAATCAATGAACAACATGCTCGGAATAATGTTTATTTTTCCTAGAGGATAAAATCCATCTTCGCTGTTAAATAATTTTCCGCGATAACGTTGCGTGGGTTTTTCGTCTAATACTGATTTGGTATGTCATAGATACAACAAAGCCCGCACGTGGCGGGCTTTGTTTGAATTTGGTGGGTCTTATTGGATTCGAACCAACGACCTTCTGGATGTCGACCAGACGCTCTAACCAACTGAGCTAAAGACCCAAATTTTTGTTCTTGAGCATGATACATGCAACTGAAATGGTGCGTCCGAGTGAACTCGAATCACCGACCCCCACCATGTCAAGACAGGTAATATATATTACAACGTTCTGAAATCTCGGATAAACCTAGTAATAACGTTGAATATGACCTATGTTTTCGAGACGCATCACAACTTTTAAGACTAAAATGGACGCAATAAGGCCACAATTTTAAAGTATCTAAAACTGATCATATTTTATACGGAAGGTGATTTTGGAAGATGGGATTCAACGTTTTAATACAACACTATTGGACAACATCGATCTTACAAAAGTAAAGGTCAATGAACTAAAACCAGATGATACGGTCGAGGAACTATTCAGCCAAGCAAATCCATTTTCAGGTCTAAGAACATCGAATGAAACAATAGATAAATCGGCCTATCTTTTTAATCTACTCTCACTACAATCACCTATAATTTGCTACCGATATCGAAAGCAATATAAAACTTTAACTGGTTCATTTACACTTACAAAATTAAGATGTGCGATCGCCCAGCTTCAACTTCCTAGTGATCATTCTATTCTTGTTTTTGTTCTAAAAAAGAAACCTTCTTCAGACATAAAAAGAGCAATCGTGTTATTCGATTTAACAAATGATCTTCTATCAAAATGCTTTATCAGTGATACAAAGAAAATCAGTTTTTATTTACGAGCATGGTTTAAAAAAGATGACGGTAAACGAAGTATTTATCAGTCAAAAGAATGGCAAACTTTCTTTCCAAAATTAAATTCTGCTGAAAAAGTCGCAAATTTTTTATCCATTTCAAAAGCTGATCTATAGCGTTTCAAGGAAGTATTTCTATGTCTACCCCAACAATTGAAGAAATCAAACTACTACTTCCTCACGCACATGATAGCTTATTAGAAGATCTAGAGAAGCTACTAGAACTCATCGATTGCCCAAACGACTTTAGAGGCTTACAAAAGGTACATACGGTTCTTGAATATTTCTTCACTACCCATCCTGAACATTTCTGTTCTTTAGTTGAACTAAACGCAACAAGAATAAATGTGTTACTCGAACTGTTCACAAACATTGGGGAATCATATTATTCGCAATATAGTAACGGAGTACATGCCAAAGGTTGGATGAGTAAACGTCCCCTCTTTTCACTTCTTTTCGTTTTTTATGAACATCTGTCGCCGGAGTCAGCGTCCGCATTACTTTTCTTCCTAAAGCATTACTATGACAATGAACCGGTTATCTTTGAACACAACCACACTGAACAATCAATCAGAGCCTTCAGGCTTTTGTATACAGACCCACTGACAGATCGCGCCTGTTTCGATTCAAACTCAGTAGTACAAACAGCCGACAATATTAGAGCCTATCGCCAATCACTAACCTCTGAAAATGATACAGATGACTTTGTCGATGAGCCAATTGCATCAAGCCATATTAACTATCTAAGAGAGTTAGAACATTTTTACCGCTTGGACTGGAAGAAAAGAACGTACATAGAGCGTTCTTCAAAGAAAATCATTCGGTCATCATTTAGTCGCCGAAAAATTGAAAGAATTGTAGGGTCTGACAACTTGTTTACTGCATCGTTAAATAAGAGGCCGTTAAAACAATCACTAGTTGATTCAGGGATAACAGCGAACGAAGATTATCCCGGGCTGGCTATTATCAAAACTGAACAGCCAATACTACCGAAGCCTACTCACGAATTACCGGATGTCTCGGTTATCAAAGATACTGCAAAAATTGCAAGTAAGAGCCGAGGCATATCTAGAGATGTTCGCCGTAGTCACAACATTACTCCTGTCAGTCGTAATATTCTTCAACCACATGAACTTTTCTATCTATGGCAGGCGTTAAACTCGCATAGCAATACACTAATTGGAAAGGTCGCAAAAAGCCACGTTCAATGCCTGCTAACCTTTATTCTTATCACTGGTCGAAGCCTAGATAACGCATGCTGTGTACCAACCAGCAATAAGAACGACAATAGCCACATAGGTCTAACGATAAAAAGAGATAAGTTAATATTAAAAGTTGCCCCTAGACCTACCGCGGATCGAGGAAAACATTCCAATAATGCAAATTTATTGAAAACCAAAACCGTTGCTTCCATACATCTACCTATTTTTCTTTTCGAGTCGTTGTCTCGCAGTGGAATCACATTGGGGAGCAAACTGTCAGGTAAACATTCCGTAAACACTTTTAGAAAAGCCATTAAGCTTTTTTTGAAGGCGCTCAATAAACGCTATCATTGCCAGATTAGTCTTCAGCGCATAGAGAATTACTTAATCAACAGAACAATAGCTCTAGAGAAAAACGACCCAGTCATACTAGAAATTCTACGAGGAGAAATAAGCTACTACAGCCGCTCCCCTCGACACTATGCTTGGTATTCAGAAACGGAGCTTAACAATAAAGCTCAAGAACTTTGGTCAGATATATTCAATCAAATCAAGTTCTATAGCCCTGAATTCCAATCACCTCTGTTCGGCACTCTTGAACTAGACCTTGATGAGCGTGGAATAGGATCTCAGTTCACACCAACCAAAGAAGCTATAATCCATTGGGTATCAGAGCACACTCGCAAACTACATACTTATACTGCATTTGAAGTAGTTAAAAATATCAAAGAGTTAGTGAACTACCACAATCAATACACTATTTACACGCTAATCATGCTGATAAACGCTTCGGGTTATCGTGCTGTATATAATCCTATGCCTAGTTTTGATCTGCTTTTGCTACGCTACGGAGCACTCTGCATTTCAGATAAAGATTCAGCGAAAACCTTCTCACATACTCGAGTCATTGCCTGTCCCTCGCTGCTTGAATCACAATTAAGGCACTATAAACAGCATTCTCAAACACTCGCAAATCTCATCAGCAATTTATACCCAATGCAATCTCAACAGCTTTATGCTCATACATGTGAGCACCAACTACTTGACCTATCAAATAAAGTAGAGCGTACTGAATGGTTCTTATCAGTCAAAAACTCGCAATCTAATGACGGTGTGTTTTTCTTATTCACTGCTGTCGAAGATGATGACACCATCTATCAGACGAAAAACTCCGGCCCTTCGAGCTTAAGTAAACACATTAACTTACCACTTAACTTTGGACGCCATTACGTCCGCCGCTATTTGCAAAAGGAAAATATCCACCAAGAACTCATTAAATTTCAATTGGGTCATTGGGTAACTGGAGAAACGCCTCTGGAACGCTATTCATCATTAACTCACTGTGAAGCAATTGAAACTTTAAGCCCAATTCTCAATCAGATGCTGACGGACATCGGTTGGCAGGCTATCCCTTCATTAATAACAAGAAAAAGAGTCTAACGATGAGCGGCCTAAACCGATTACTAACCGAAGAAATAGAAACTAATTATCTAGTTGCCGCTCAAGAAGAAGTTAAATACTACTTAAAGCTGACAGAGAACGAAAAGCTAAGTACAGCGGATAAACTAAACCTTATTAATAAAGTCTATTTACTCACGCAAAGATATGCTCATGTAAAAGATAACGCCATACAGCCTAGCTCTCTTCGAAAAATACAAGGTAGTTTTAGCAAAACCTTTGAGCATCACAATCTTCAACTAAAGCTATTGGAGCTACTGTTATGCGTAATTGAGAAGAATTTAAAAATAACAGCGCCAGCTATTAGTCAAACTTGCGAGATAAAACAAGATATACCTCTTCTCAAGCCTGATGATTTTTTAATGTCTCGTTTGCAAGCTAACATTTATGAACTTATTGAAAATGAATCTCAGTTAGCGAGTTTCTTAGATAGCCCACAACAAAATCAAGCTATCCTCATTATATGGCTAGTATTAAAAGAAGGGATCGACCGTTCTAAAGATGTTAAGGCTATACTAGCTAAAGAATGCAATTTTTATCGAGTCAAAAATCATTGGTTTGTCGAACTAAACAATCAGCGGTATTGGTTGTCATCTATGGCTGAGCTACTACTTACCGCCCATTGGAATGCTAGTCCTACAACCAAAGTCGACGTTATGGGAGAAGTGAATAAACAACTCTATAAAAACCGATTACTTCCCTTCAATTATACTCTGAGTTTTATAGACCTACGCGCATTTCTGAAAAATGAGTTCATCCTAACCTCAAGCCCCATAGAATATTCTGTTTGCCAAGGTGCGTTTAGAACGACCTCCATTTCGCAAATCTCACTGTTTAGATTAGTTTCAGGTCAAAGAGTTCGGCAAGATATCACGAAGGAAGACGAAAAAAAAAGTGGTATGACCGTTAGGCAGAAAGTAGCTTGGCTATCTGCTTGCGCTAACTCAGCACAGCAGTTGAGAAAAAAAACAACGGTTGATCAAGAAGAGGTTACAACAGCTGAACAACTTGAACTCATTAATTACTTTATTAAGCCATTGGTAAAAGCATCTCTTAAAGAAAGTATCAATATAAACAAGACGTTACAAGATGAACTCAGGGTGTGGCTAGAAACCAATGATATCGCCAAAGCAACGCCATGGAGCTGGTTGGTCTTGTCTTGGCTATATCAGCTACTTAAGTTCGGTGGCAAATATAAAAAACGCCTTCGGTTAACAACTATTAGAGCCTATGTCACTTACATCGCAGGACCGTTTATCCAAGAATTTTCCGGCTGCGATCCAAAACTAATGGAACATTTAGATTGGGCAGAAAAACTTAACATTATTGCAGAACACATTACTTCCACTAAAAAGGTATACGTACTCTATTTGGCTGAGTATCTTATTGAAAGCGGGCTTGTGACTAACTTATGTCTATCGGATATCGATATTTCATCTACATCACACGCAATCAATGCGAACCTAATCACCCAACAAGAAGCAGATAAAATCATTAAAGCATGTGATGAGCTCGACACGCCGACATCTAGGGTGGCTAAGCTATGTTTCTGCTTTGGATTTTATAGTGGGTTACGCCGCGGCGAAATCGCGGGATTACAGTTCGCAGATATCGCTATCGCAGGTAATCATTATGCGAACCTGCACATTCGACCGAATAAATACCGAGAGTTGAAATCGAGCGAAAGTTCAAGAAATATTCCTCTTGATAGTCTTTGGCCAGAAGCACCACTTGAGTTTTTGATCGAATTTATAATCGTCGAGAAAACAAAGTTCACTCGGGGGAAGTCATTAATATTTGGTGACAGCAGTCAGTTGAATGAATCTCTAATTCTTCTTACCAACATTATGAAAATTGTTATCGGCGAACCAAATATACGCTTTCATCACTGCAGGCACTCTTTTTGTAATTGGACGTGGATTCTATTGAATCCTATCGTGTTAAAAAAACTGTCCGAGGTTGATTTTTGTCAGCACCCTTATTTTTCTCTTAATTCTTCTCAAAGGCTGTGCAAGCGTTTAGCAATATCGCCTTTTTCTCGTAAAAAATTCTGGGCGCTATCTGGATTACTAGGACACTCTTCACCTGATGTAACTACGTCATCTTATTTTCATATCAGTGAGCTTGTTCGACGTACAATATTTGCTAAACACCGCCCGTCACCATCTCTACTTCGCCGATTCTGGGGACAGAGAATACGTATAGATGAACAAGGTAGGTTACTCTCAATACCAGATTCCAAAAAAGAACTTACAAGCGTATATCCGATCGAATATAAACCTGAAATTGATAAGTCATGTATAAACACTGCTATTCACGAATTAGTAATTATTCCAAATATGGAACTCAAGCAAAGCGTCTCCTTACGCTCCGTTTGGGATATAGTTTGTCTCTTGGCTGAAGGACATAAAACAAATGATGTTTCATACATTTTAAAAATTGATGAGGAGTCAGTCCTGTCAGTTTTGCGGGCAGACGGACAAATCACTCAATCATCATTGCGTCGTTCCAAATATGAACTAGCGCCTTTAGTTAACTATACCAAACTGAACAGGGGCAACATAAAAGCAATTAATGCTCTCGTAGAGTTGTTCGAAGCTGCAGAAAAAAAAGAGTTAATACCAGCCAGTTTTAACTTCAAAGAATTAGCTAAAATACTAACAGATCTCGTCGGCTCTAAAGACAACTTAATTCGTACCCACAACAAAAATGCCGCCCTTCTACTACTAAAATTGATGCAAGTGATAGGGTTAACTGAGCGCCATGTTAAAATTAAGTGGTACTTCCCTAGAGAGAAAGACTGCAATATTAGCCAGTTAGATGAATATAAAAAGCACCTGAAATTCTGGTATACAACAATTAGCGGAAAGATTTTTCCTAATATACACATAGAAGTTATCGTCCCTAAAAAATTTGCTGCTCACATAAAAAGATCAAGAAAATTTAAAACGACCATAAGTGATGACGGTAAATATTTAAAATACCACCCACCAGGCACAATCAATATCCATGTATTACAAGCTAAATTTGATAATGAACGACATGACGAAAATGGTAATAAGATCTTCACCCCACAAAGGACAAGAGCTTTTGTGAGTTTCCTACGATTATTGGCTATTCATATAAAAGTTAGAACGAGCTTTTAGCATACCGGCCTTCATAGCTGTAAGAGTGCATCAGTTGCGATATGTTGGTCTAAATAGAACAGAAGCAGAGAAGCAAAGCTGTCAAAAGTTACTAAGCCCCCAGCTTGGAAACTGCTGTGGTCAAAACAAGAGAAGTGGTCCCCAATTTTCGGACATGACTTTAAGTGGTCGATCTGTTTTGTTAGTACCCAACAATACAGGGACAGATTATGACTAGAAAACGTAGAAAGAAAGACAAAGCCACCACGCCAAGCTCCAACTGTCTATTGGGCTTACATTAATCTTGGAAAATTTGCCGGATGGCACGACTCCAAGCGAAATGCTCGAGTGGACTGGGAAAGGCTTTGAAAAGGATGGTTCAAGTTGCAAACCACTCTCGGAGGGTACCTACTCGCTAAATCTCTTGAGATATGACTTGTGATCAAGATACAGAGCCTAGCTGGGGGGCTCTATGCAATATGATCCGCCCCAGCAGTTTTGGACACCGAGTTAAGTGAGTACAGTCACTAACGAGGTGAACAATGACAACTAAGAAAACTAGAATTAAACATTCCCCTGAATTTAAAGCAGAAACTCTGAAGCTAGCAGAGAAAGTCGGAGTAGCTGCCGCAGCAAGACAGCTTTCTTTACATGAATCTCAAATCTATGGGTGGTGGAAGAACTCGAAGAAAGACACCAATACGAGTCAGCGAGAGCAAGAGCTAGCCGCAGAGGTTGCCAAGCTCAAAAGGCAGTTGGCTGAGCAAACCGAAGAGCTAGAAATTGTAAAAAAGACGACAACTTGCTTGAAAAACAGCGGAAATGGGTGATCGGATAATCCCGAAATGACTGATCGGAATGCTCCGAAATATGCACGCCACCTACTTCGCGAAAAATATAAAGTAAATTGCTATGAATTTATGCTCGAACACCTGCTGTGCTTCAATATTGTGCTTATGGCTAAGGTGTTCGGGGTATCCCGAAGTGGGTTTTATTACTGGATTAAACATCGCCATAAGGCCATTCAACGCGAGGCAATACGTCAAAAGCTTGATACAAAGGTCAAAGAAACTTTTGACAACAGCAAAGGCCGAGATGGTTCAAGGCGAATCCAAAAAGAACTGTCTGACAGCGGTAATAGCCACAATGTTAAAACCATTGCAGCCAGTATGAAGCGTCAAGATTTAACGCCGAAAGCGGCACGTAAATTTAAGTGCACTACGGACAGCAAGCATCAAATGCCTGTTGCTCCAAACTTGTTGGCTCAGAACTTTAACGCAGCGGCTCCGAATGAAAAATGGGCGGGAGATATCACCTATGTTGCGACAAGCGAAGGCTGGCTGTACTTGGCGGTAATTATTGACCTTTACTCAAGACAAGTAATCGGATGGTCTATGGATACCAGAATGACGGCTACGCTGGTCTGTGACGCACTATCAATGGCTTTGTTCCGTCGTAGGTTCCCTGAGCAGGTTATCGTTCATAGTGATCGAGGTAGTCAGTACTGCTCAAAAGATTATCGAGACCTCATAACTACTTATAATCTAAAACAAAGTATGAGCAGGAAAGGAAATTGCTGGGACAATGCTTGTGTTGAGAGCTTCTTCCATTCTATGAAAGTTGAAGCGATCCAACATGAACCGATTATGATGAGAGAGCAGATGCGCCAAACGATCTTCGAGTACATAGAGGTTGATTATAATCGGACGAGAAGGCACAGTGCTCTTGGGTATCTAAGCCCAGTTAACTTTGAACAGCAAAATGTCGCTTAATGTGGTGTCCAGTCTTGCTGGAGCAGATCAAGTTAGCAAAAAAAGAAATTTTAGCTAACTCATTTTAAATATCTTGTACACCTAACGTCTGTTGGCTTATATAATAAAATTGCTCTCACTAAAACATTGTACGCTCTTACGATATTCAGTTGGCGTCATATTTTGATACTTCTTAAAAAGTGCGCGGAAGTGGTTGGTATCATTGTATCCAATTTCGTTGCAAATTCGCTCTATAGAATGTTCGGTTCTATTCAATTTCTCTCGTGCTAAAGCAATTCGGATCCTCTGTATATAGTTTATAGGAGTTTCTCCCGTTGCCATTTTAAAGCGACGTTTCATTTGCCGCTCACTTAAAAAACAGTGACTCACGCACTTGACGACACTCAGTTTAGTGGGATTTTGTTCGTGCATCCAGTCTTGAAGGGCATGAATCAGTTGATCATTATGCTGCCTAAACTCTACAAAATCGGAATGAGATACTTGCTGTTCCTCTGTCACTTCCCCTTTTAAAAAGTGAGCACATTTTTCTTTGTGGTTTGAACCAAAAAGCCCATCGATAACGAGCATTATTGCTTGGTAGTACTCACCAACGCTTGAAGTACAGATCAAATTATCTTCGCGAGTGATTTTGATATGCGGCTGCAATTTTACCTTGGGATACAGATCGCGGAATAAACGGCTGTGAACCCAATGTGTAGTGGCAGTTTTTCGGTTAAGCACGTTCAAATGAGCAAGGATAAAAGCCCCTGTATATAGTGAAACAACGTACGATGTTTCACTAATTAACTTCTTGAGCCAGTTCCCCATTTCGTCACTCATTAAAAGAGGTAGCTTCTCCGGTTCACCACAAGAACCAATTAAAAGTACGTCAGTGTCAGAAATTTCACTCCAGTCTCGGTTTGGTGACAATCTAATGCCACCTAGGGCTTGAACATTATTACCTGATGTTGAGACTAAGTTTATTTTAGGTTCTGGAATTCTCGCTAATGTGCTTGCAACAGTTAACATCTCAATTGGACCAGAGATAGAGGTTGTTGGCATTCCATCGAAAAGTAAGGCCGTAATTTGAAGCGGTTTAGGAGCCGTACAGGTAAAACGCATTGTACGTATTTCCTTGTGTAACAGTAATTTCCTTTACTATGCCTAAACCTCGAGCACTAAACCAATGAACTTATATGATAATTACCTTTTATGTTGAAAGCATAACAAAAAAAGAATTACTTAAGATTTTGATTTTTATAAGCTTTTCATCAAAGACTTTCATTATAACCAAATGTGTTGAACAAATTTAGAGTAATAACTCTATCACCGGCCAGCCGTAACGCATTGCACGCTGCCTGTGAGTAAACTTGAATAACAAAAGTTATCACTATCTTGATAAACGGTCTGGAAATATTCGTCGGCTCTTTCCAGAAGAAGGTGTGCTTGCGTAGCATCTGGTTCAACGCTAGCTGTATAGAATTCGCTGTATACTGTACTGCTGGTTGAGAATAAGCTCGATGTCCAAAAATATACTGAAGATGAAACGTTTAAACTTATGGAATCATCTTCAGGCCCATACGTCGTATGAAGTTGATGCATACCACTCCATTTATGATCAAGAGTATGAAATTCTCGATACTTCTCGACTCCCGACGCACTGTAAGTAACACCATGACTGAACAACAAAGTGTTATTTCTTCCTTCAAGAAAAGAAGGATGAAACATGTTGTTCAGGTACACAAGTAATAGTATTAAGCTAGCAAGCAATACTGCTAATAAAGTGTTTAACTTACTGGCAATGTTCACGAATAGCCTCTTTGATGTTTTGAGTTGTGTATTGGTGAGAAAAACTCAAGTTAGCCGAACGAATTTCACTAGATTTTTCTGTTTTATAAATGCAAGATACATATATCTGTTCTGGGTTTTTAGAAAGGAAGATTTTGCTTATATTACTTTGATAGATGCCTGAAATGGATTCTAATAGCTTAGTACCACTTGGGCTAGACTCGTAATAATAGCTAATACCTGCAATCTCGGCACTTACCCACTGTTTTGTACTGATGCTTAGAGAGTTAAAGTAGATAGTGATAAGCCAATACGAGATTGAAATAACACCTATGGATAGGCAAACGGCAATTACACCTTGGATAAGCATATATAGTGATGAAGGGTTTACAGCTTTTAACAAGGAGCTTTCTGGTTGCTGTTTGTTTTTATTGCTATTTTCACTGTCATCTACGGTAACGTTGCTTTCTCCAGCTCTTAAGTTAGGCTGTGAAAACATAACCCCACCAACTACAAGCATATAACCTTTTTTTGGGAAAGTTTTTATATAGCGTTGCTCCTTACCATTGTCACCAAGAGCTAAACGTATTTGCGCGATAGACTGGGTAATACTAGACGCAGAGACAATGCGCTCTCCCCACACCTCTTGTAAAATACACTCTTTAGAAACCACAGCGCCTTGATTATGGAGCAGAAGCTCTAAAATTTTGCTATCAGTAGACTTGAGCTTCTTGCTCTTTTCTTGGCTTAGATGTGACAGTTGTCTCCGAGCTGTTGGGTCAAATACCCACATGATGTATCCTTTAATGTTTTGATAAGAGGTTTGCCAGTTATGAGGAATTATGATGTTATCATAACGGAGTTACTGAGTGTAAATCTGTCCTGAGCAATACCTGCAAAGCCCTGAGGGATCCCCTCATAAATCCGCCAGTGCATAGCAATCTTTTAAGAGCTGCTCAGCTAGAGCCATGGCCGCTGCTAAGAGTGTAATGGTACGGTTAACTTGGATGGTATTTAAGCCTTATAATTATCACTACTTATAAGGAATCTGATATGTCACCAAAACTACGAGTGCAAATCACCCCTCAACAGAAGCTTGAATATGCCAAGATGATGCTTGAAGATGGTTACACCAATCAACAGATACAAGATATCAGTGGTGCTTGTTCATCAGCTGTAGTGCGCTGGAAGCGCCAATATAAAGAAGAAATGTTAGGCATGACACCCACTAATAGAGTGGCATTAACACCAGAGCAGCAACGTATACAAGAGTTGGAAAAACAACTTGCTAGAGCCAAAAGAGACATCGATATATTAAAAAAAGCCAGCGCCTTGTTCATACAAAGTCAGTAAAGCCTGACGTTGCCAGAAAATTGAAGAAGGCGCACCCCAAATTCACTATTTCTGAACTTTGCCGAGTGCTTGGCGTCGCCAGCAGCTGTTTTTACTATACGAGAGTTGTATGCTCTGATGAGACCACCCTGCACGATAGAATTTACCGTATTGCAGAGGATTCTGATTTTACTTATGGCAAGCGCCGAATACACCGAGAACTGGTAAAAAGTGATGTAAAGATAGGTTTAGCAAAAGTATCGAGACTGATGAAAGCCATTGAAATACCAGTTAAGTATCCGAAAAAAAGACATCGTTACAACGAGGTTGGTGAAGAAAGTATCTATGCACCTAATATATTGAAAAGGCAGTTTACCCCCGAAACTCACAATACTCATTGGGTGACGGATGTGACCTATATTCGTTCCCATCAAGGTTGGAGTTACTTGGCATGCGTATTAGATCTAGCAACGAAAGAGGTGGTCGGATATTCGTTGTCACGCTCCCCTGATACCAATTTAACTTTGGCCGCATTAGACAATGCCATCCAAAAACGACGAGCCGACACAACTCGATTACTGTTGCACTCAGATCAAGGATGTCACTTTAGCTCACGAGCTTATAGGCATAGATTACAAGTGCTAAATATTACACAAAGCATGAGTAAACGAGGGTGTTGTTGGGATAATGCTGTGATGGAACGTTTTTTTCGTTCTTTAAAATCAGAGCGTTTAAACGAATTAAGCTTTATCAATCATCAGTCAATCGTAATGGAGGTAGAGAGCTACATTCGTTTTTACAACTATAAACGAAGTCATAGTGCTAATGCCGTTCACTTAAGAGTGAACGGCATTTTTGTTCTTAGCATACCGTTGTGGTCTAGGCTTAACTGTTCTAGGGAATGTTCTTTCCCTTCGCCCTTCAAGTATTAAGCTTTCAGCCATGTTG
>NZ_SHMN01000110.1:0-387 GCF_029478525.1 Vibrio sp. 1151_11
TGCAGTATTCTTCAACATCAGTACGTTCTTTGCCATTTAGACGAATGCCAATGTGGTGTTCAAAGCACTCCGCTACATAGTGTGGGCTGCGAGGATTACCAGCAAGGTGATCCGGCAAAGCGGGTTTCGCTGTAGTGTCGTTCATATTCATAACCTAAAATATGTAAAAAAGTGCGCTATTGTAGACAATACAAGCCTACCGCTCAACAAAGTAAAGATGCTATTTCATATGCGGTATAGAGCGCAGAACTAGATGACATATAACGCCCGGCTAAGGGGTTGACAACGCACCGCCGAACTCAAAAAACACACTGTAAACACTGAACTTCAATTTTGCACTAAAGCCGCCAAGCGTTGGCAATCCCTCTTGAGCCGTTTGTTAGCCTT
>NZ_SHMN01000111.1:0-387 GCF_029478525.1 Vibrio sp. 1151_11
ATTATGATGAAGCCATTGATTTTTATGTAAACAAACTCAAATTTGAACTTATTGAAGATACTCATCAACCTGAACAAGACAAACGTTGGGTGGTTGTGGCTCCACCAAATTCTCATGGTGTTACGTTATTACTTGCCAGAGCCTCGAAGCCAGAGCAGCATGATTTCATTGGGAATCAAGCAGGCGGTCGAGTATTTCTGTTCCTAAATACTGATGATTTCTGGCGTGACTTTAAGCATATGAAATCGATTGGTATTAATTTCGTCCGCGAGCCAACAGAAGAAGACTATGGAACGGTAGCAGTGTTTGAAGACTTGTATGGAAACTTGTGGGATCTTCTTCAATTGAATCCAAGCCATCCAATGGCAAAAAGGTAGCATAACAAAC
>NZ_SHMN01000112.1:0-383 GCF_029478525.1 Vibrio sp. 1151_11
TGAATTGACTGTGCCAAAATCAAGTAAACTTGATTCTGATTGGTCACTCAGTTCATTGATAAATCTTTTTTGATTATCATCAACGAGTGCCCACACAGATTGATAGGTTTATATTGTTAAAGAGCTTTGCTTTCAGTGCCTTAACACTTAAGCAGGACGCGTATAATACGCTTTCCGCTTCGAAAGTCAACATAAAACTCTCACATTTTCATGAGAATATTATGGTGACTCGTCTCACTGAGACCAGTCGGAATTTAAGCCTGGCGATGTCCTACTCTCACATGGGGAGACCCCACACTACCATCGGCGCTGTTGTGTTTCACTTCTGAGTTCGGCATGGAATCAGGTGGGTCCACAACGCTATGGTCGCCAAGCAAATTTCT
>NZ_SHMN01000113.1:0-373 GCF_029478525.1 Vibrio sp. 1151_11
CGGATACCAAACTCAGCTTGTACATAAGCGACAATTTGGTGGGTATGAAAGTACGTTTTCTCAGCCAGATGTTCGATAAGTTGCATGGTTTGCCCAGCAGAAAGTCGGCTTTGGCTACCACCATTTTAAGGCTTAAGTTTTTCAGAGAGAACATAATCACTGAGATGACGAGCCACAGTCGATTCGTGAATACGGAGAGCTTGAGAAATCATCGCCTGACTCCAACCTTCAGACGCAAGTAAAATCGCTTTGATGCGGTCACGCACTCGACCATCACGAGTTGAATCGTGCATCTCTTCGAGTTGTTGTTTCTGTTGAGGAGTCAGTATTATTTTCATGGTGCGTAGCATGATCCTGATTTTATGAGAAATCA
>NZ_SHMN01000114.1:0-371 GCF_029478525.1 Vibrio sp. 1151_11
ACCTTTCGTTCTCAGTGAGGTGCGTGTATTTCATGTTTTTTACTTCTTGGCGGGAGCAAACTTCATGATTATCGCATCTCACTGTTTTTATGTTCAGAGGTGTCGCACTTCGTACTTGAATCCAAGACACCTAACAAAAAATTCAAGCCTGACTACCAACGCGTGGCTGAATCTGCTCTAAAATGGTTTTGTGATTATGGTGCATTGCTTAAAGTGACATTGTGCGTTGGTAGCAGCTTAATTTGGCGTTATGCTACCAGTCGAAATCTTCAATAAGGAATACTATGAAACAGAACATTGTCCATATTGCTTTAGTTGTAAAAGATTATGATGAAGCCATTGATTTTTATGTAAACAAACTCAAATTTGAA
>NZ_SHMN01000115.1:0-370 GCF_029478525.1 Vibrio sp. 1151_11
CTGTAAATCTGCCGGCTCCGCCTTCGATGGTTCGAATCCGTCCCCCTCCACCATATTCTCTCGTAAGAGAAACCTTGATTGATACGTTGGGAAAACATCATTCAAGCCTATTTTTAGAATAGGAAAATACCCGGAGGGGTTCCCGAGTGGCCAAAGGGAGCAGACTGTAAATCTGCCGGCTCCGCCTTCGATGGTTCGAATCCGTCCCCCTCCACCATATTCTCTCGTAAGAGAAACCTTGATTGATACGTTGGGAAAACATCATTCAAGCCTATTTTTAGAATAGGAAAACACCCGGAGGGGTTCCCGAGTGGCCAAAGGGAGCAGACTGTAAATCTGCCGGCTCCGCCTTCGATGGTTCGAATCCGTC
>NZ_SHMN01000116.1:0-370 GCF_029478525.1 Vibrio sp. 1151_11
TTAAATTAGTGGTTCTTTGCCAAGTTAATGAATGCGAAACAGTAACACCTAACAAAAAATTCAAGCCTGACTACCAACGCGTGGCTGAATTAGTTCCAAAATGGTTTAGTGATTACGGTGCATTGCTGAAAGTGACATTGTGCGTTGGTAGCAGCTTAATTTGGCGTTAGGCTATTCAGAGGATACGATGACAGATTTAAAAAATAATGAGCAATATTTCGACGTTTCTTTTGAGAAGCTTTCCTCACCTGATGAGAAATATAGCGACGTCGAGTTTGAAGATTGCCAATTCTCCGACTGCGATTTTTCAGCGGTTAAATTCCAGAAATGTAAGTTTACAAACTGCACATTTGAACGCTGCAATTTGAGT
>NZ_SHMN01000117.1:0-367 GCF_029478525.1 Vibrio sp. 1151_11
ATATTTGTTGTTTCTTGATCGCGTTGGGTTGTTTATCGCTGTGAATTCATCGGCAAAATAACCTTCAGCATCCAAACGTCCGCCGAGCATGCTACGCTCGTCACTTTTCTTCCAAATCGCTCAATTTTAGTTTTTTGTTTCTTTGCTGATTTAGGGTTTTGGTTTATAAATGAATCGGTTAGTTTGTTTTAAGTTTGTAAAAAGCCCTGTTCCTTGGTTTTGAAAGTATCATTGTCAATCGGTTGGCCTAACAAACGGCTCAAGAGGGATTGCCAACGCGTGGCGGCTTTGGTGCAAAATTGAAGTTCAGCGTTTACAGTGTGTTTTTTGAGTTCGGCGGTGCGTTGTCAACCCCTTAGCCGGGCGT
>NZ_SHMN01000118.1:0-360 GCF_029478525.1 Vibrio sp. 1151_11
GTTCATCTCGACATTCGTAAGAGCCCATTTCGAATTCTCGACAAATCCAAGGGCGATTTTCGTAAATTGTGCACATGAACGTTTCACGATCTAGAGCTGAACACCAACCATCTGACAAACGCAGCATAGTTTCTCCACCCCATTCATCAAATGCAATGTGCTGCTCTGGTACACCTGTATCGGTAATGATCATAACCTCCAAACGGCAACAACAAGCATGGCAGTTTGAGCACGATATTTCCGGATTTGATACATTTTTAATTGGGATTGTCATCGAGTTCTTCAGCAAGTTTAATCGCAGAATAGTACTCCAATTTAAACCAATTTACCGACATTAATGATGAACTCAACTTGATAGCC
>NZ_SHMN01000119.1:0-355 GCF_029478525.1 Vibrio sp. 1151_11
GCTGCAAAAGAAGTGGGTAGTTTAACCTTTCGGGGAGGACGCTCACCACTTTGTGGTTCATGACTGGGGTGAAGTCGTAACAAGGTAGCGCTAGGGGAACCTGGCGCTGGATCACCTCCTTATACGATGATTACACCGATGAGTGTCCACACAGATTGATGGTTTATACAGTTTAAGAGAGATTAAGGGGCTATAGCTCAGCTGGGAGAGCGCTTGCATGGCATGCAAGAGGTCTGCGGTTCGATCCCGCATAGCTCCACCATCTTTAAGCGCACTAGCAATAGTGTTTTTAAAAATGGTTTTCATTAGAAAATCGTGCTCTTTAACAATTTGGAAAGCTGACTGATAACAACGA
>NZ_SHMN01000011.1:0-142647 GCF_029478525.1 Vibrio sp. 1151_11
GCTAGCTTCAGTGCTTCTGCTTTAAATTCAGCAGAATGGAGAATACGTTTTTTCTTGTTTGTCATGGTTCACCTCATTAGTGATTGTACTCACTTAATTAGGTGTCCAAAACTGGTGGTGCGGATCATACAACCGATACACCTCATCCGTTGTGCAAGAAAGCAATGTAGACACTTCTAAGGGGCTTAATAGCACATCGCCTACATTCCCTTTGCTGCACAAAGGTAGTGTTGCCATTAACTTTGTAAAATAGGCTAACACTTGAGTGAGCACGCTATTACGCTCTAACTGCCTACTTGGTAACTGGCGGCAATCTTTAAGCAAAGCGCCAAAAACCTCATTGAAAAACGTCTTTTTCCAATCTTTGATTCGAATGAGATCGGCTTTGTTTACCAACTCATCGAGTTCTTCCTTCAGCGCTCTTGGCCAACAAGAACAATACTCAACAAATGACTCAAAACTGATGTTCTCAATATCGCCGTAACGATTAACGTACCATAGTAAAAAACCATAGCGCTCAGAGAGCGTCATTTCAGCCTTCAATAATCCCAAAGGTTTTGAGTCATTTCCTGACAACCATCGAGCAACCAGTAGCGCAGCCACTGGCGCATCTTCTACCGGTGAGTTTCGGAGTTCAAAACCGCATTCGCATTGGCTAATACTCTCCGTGGTTTGGTATTCCAATCTCGATTGGCACTCTGGGCAGTGATGAACCAATTTACAGCCATGGCGCTCACAAGCTTGCTGAGAAAGAAATTGCCACTGCTGGCGAATGTATGGGGCCTCACTAATACATAAAGGGCAAATAGGTGTGAAGCGTTTACCAAGAAAAACGAAAGGATAATCAGCTCCCAACCGATGCACGGCTTTGTATTCGGGAGAAAATTGAGCTTTTGAATGTGACAACGCAAGGCGAAGTGCACCAAAGTTATTGAGTTTTAATTGGTTCTCAAGATGGATAAGAACTCGCACACGCATTTGGCTTGTGGTTTGCGCGTGGTAGATATTGATTCGGTTGAGCTCTAAGGGGAAAGCACCGGGAATCGCTTCATGCTGAACCAACGTGACATACCAGATGTCTTCAGCAAAATGAGAAAATCGCTCGTAGCCTTGTTCTTGCGATAAGCGCAACAAGAAGCTTTCGAGCGATTCGTCAGGGTAAAGTTGAATGTCCGTTTTCACATATCACCACTAAAACTTAGAGTATCTAAGTTTTAGTATTGCTGCTATTTTCATTAAATCAAATTTAGTGACAACAAATTGTGGCTAAAACTAGGTCTAGTATTCAACTATAATAGATATTTTTCCTCTAATCTATTAAGTCTTCAATTAGCGCTTGCAAAGGCTTGCACCACTCTTTTCTCTCAACAGAGCCTGAACCTTTTAGATGCCAGACATGCTTTTTTAGTTGGTTGCTAATAGCAACCTTCCATTCTTCATCGTTTGGAAGTACATCCAATATCTGTTCAAACGCAAACAACATCTGCGCTACAAACCAGCGGTATTGGATATAATCTTTTTGGTTCGCTTTTATCTTATTTTCCTTGGCATATGCAAAATCAGGCGATTGCTGGCATAACTCCAAAAATTTTGAGTACGCTGAATACGCTGTGGCACGTCTAGCCTCTTTCTTTGAACTAATCCATTGATTATATGCAAAACCTGCTGCAACAATCGCTACAATACAAGTACCAATATTGGCCCAACTTACCCATAGACTAACGTCAAGCAAAGCAGCCCAACCTGTTTTAAAACATGTCATGTCCTATCCTTTTGCATCATTACACCAGCAGGTTCTGTTTTAGTGGTTTTATCAGATTTCATCCCTTTACCTACGTTATCGCGCCTAAAATCAAACATATTCATTTCAAATGTGTTAATGGATACTTGGTTATTCCCGTGACTATGAGCAATTAGGCGGTGATACGGTTCGCTGTAAGGGGCTTTTGCGCAAGAACCTCCGTACTCACCTGAGTTAACCAACACCACTGGTTGGAACATATGGTAGTGAAGTGCGTCAATCATAGTATCAAACGTATTTACATCTCTATTTAGTGCACATACAACATAAGCATTGGACTTATCTCGTAAGTCAGCACTTAAAGATATATCTGTGGCGTCATAACAGATTGAGCCTGTTAGTATAAAGCCTGTATCGTTAGGAAACCTAGGATGTTTTAATTCAAGCATCAATTGATACGGTCGCCATGACTGGATATGGCCTTTTTCCGCATACATCATATTTTGCTTTCCTTGGAACCGGATAAGCTCCTTTTGATTAGTATTGGCCTTTGGTGGTACGATCCAGACAGCACAGTTATTTGGCCCTTGAACACCTTCCTGTTCAATAAAAACTAACCCCGCATAGATGATTGCATGACTCTTGCGCGATAGATCAATCAGAATATCCATATCATCTCGATGGACTGATAATTCAGGCCATACGATTAAATCAATTTTTTGACCTCGCTCATTACGTTCTTCATCGGTTACACGCTGGGCATCAATATGCTTACGAACTAATGCAGCCACATCGGCAACGTGCCTCCGATGAAACGACCGAAACTTCTTATCATCTAACATCCAACCGTAATCCTCAAAATCTCGAATACGAGGCAACTTAGACTGAACCATTGCAACAGTTAATTCACGCTTATCCTCCGTCCAATCAAGCATTACTGATTCAATCAAACTAGGCATAGTTGAGTGTCTACAGTATATTTTTTCTAAAGTACTTAAACGTTGAACAATTAGATTTTTAAAAGAGGTGATGGTCCACTGGTTAGGCCATGTATAACCTTGGTCGTTAACATTGATACCTGGCCAAATGAGAAGCTTAGATATCAATGTGGTCAACCAATGAGAAACTTGAGCAGATTCACCGACTATAGCTTGTGGGGTATTCATCATCCCCAATGTTCTTTTATCTGGACTCGTTTTAATTCCTCTATAACCAAGTTTTGCTGTCATAGATGAGCCAAACCCAGACCAATCGACATTTCCAACTAGTGCAGAGCGTGCGCAAATTGCGATTTTTTGGATCGCACTAATTTCAGAGGACACATCAGTTAGGTGTGGACTTAGTTGTGATTGAGATTCGGTAAGTTCTAGTTTGACTTTTAATTTTGCATTGAACAGCCCGAACTGAGGAGTACGATGATAGCTTGCACCTTCTAGGTTAACTTTGGTACGAGTAATGTCTATCAGTTGATTTGTATTAGCTTCAAGTAATTGCTTAGGCTCTTCCAGTAGCGATAACATCAATTTGAGCAACATGACTTCATTTGCGTAAGGATTATCACCACGTTGGATGAGACTCAATAAAGATTTATCACCGCTAATTTTTTCTAGCTCTCCAAGTAACGTTTTACGATCAATCGCATATTGTTTAGCAAGCTTTTTGATACTCTCTTGTTTTGCCCATTCCACACCAAGAGAACGAGCATGTCTGATTAAGGCTATGAATAGCGTTAGATTTTGCGAAGCAATCTTGGTTAAGATAGACAAGCAAACATCTGGCTTTAACTTATCCAAAAGACAAGAAATTGAACGAGTTAAGGGTTTATTATCATCGCTAAATTGCGCAGCAAGCAACACATTTGCTGCAATTTTAGAAGCATTAATTTGGTTATCAGGTTTGATTTCCCTAAAGCCCTTGATTAACTTAATGATCATATCATGATCAGCATTGCTCGAACTTTTTTCTAGGTTCGAATCTCGTCTGCAAAGCAGTAAAAACTGTGCTTGCTCTAAGAGCAGATTAAAACGACTGTTTCTAACATCAGCATTATTGCAAACCAACATTGCTTGATGTTGAAGATGTTCGAAGTATTCATCATATTTAGCATGAAGTGGGATATATTTAGGGTCTAAACGGTCAATAACAGTTGCACTATGGCGGAATACTTCTGATAGGCAGTATCGTGCAACCGATTGAATTTTAGCCTCAGGGTCAATTAACTTCTTGTTTAACTGCTGTAAGACAGGCTCCAACAAACGACTACATGGATAAAGTTCTAGACCTTTTTTAAGGAGTAACACGAGCGAAGGATCATATGACCATGCAGCTATTAAGCGTCTCGCTAATCGCTCTTGTAAATAGTCCCAATCACCTGCAATAGCGTTTCCATTAGCGTCCACTTCATGGGCGCTGAAATTACGAATGCCTTTTAGTAGCTTGGATATTTTATTGGCGGCGAAACGCTTGATGGTATCATCACGAACATCAAGTTCGCTTTTATTAATTTGAGCAAGCCGATTGGGGACACAAGTATCATCTTGTTCCGGTACTCGGTCACTAGCGACGATAGATAGCAAGGATTCTAGCTGGCCAAGAGTTTCTTGGGATTCATCAAATGCAATTGGCCCGCTAAGTTTTTGCTGAATATGCGTAAGCTCTTTAGATATCCCAGCTACACGTGGCTGATAGTGCTGTATTTTAGTTTTACCATCGTTTAACTTGAGGTCATCAAGCTTTGATTTTTTGATGACATCTTTGATGGTTGCAATGATTAGCTTCTCAACATCAAGTTTAGAAATCGGGGTATCAGGAGTTTTAGGAGTCGCAGATACAACCAAACGCATGTCATCAACATATCGGCAATAGTCAACTAAAGTGACTTCAATATCAGCGATACTGGTTGTAGGTTCCAATACACTTCCAATTAAATCTCTAAAGTTTTCGTCAAACTCAAGCATGTATACGTTAGCTAAAAAACCGCCTGCTACTAAACCCTGTGGAATGCCTTTCGGCGCAGACATCACCTCTTCATTTTTACAAACCTGATTGAACTCCAGAGCAGCCTGTTCACTCCACTCCCAAGTTTCAAAGGCTGCCAGTAGTTTATTAAGATGTTTAACTTTCCCTAGGGTTTTAGCTTCGACGGTTGCGACAGTTTTTATGAGTTCACACAACTTTTTGCGGTTAACTAAATCAAAAAACTTGGCGAGGTCCACATCTAAAATGAATACTTCATGGTTCTCATCGAGTTCAGTTCTCGCTTTCTTAGCAAAATAGAAAGGGCGTTCTAAAAACTTCCGGTTATCAACAAAAAATTTACTGTAAGTAGTAGTACCACCATAGCTGTGCTCCGCATTGCCCTGCTCGTCGTAGCGGCAATAGAGGCGGTTGCCGTAGCTGACCACCTTTTTTTCATGTACTAACTTTAGCTCTGTACTAGGGTCACCTTGACGTGTTTCCACCTGATTAGCGATGCACATCATCAACAAAGTCATCATGCTTTGTTCACGAATAGGCATATGTGCAAGAGGTCTCAATGAAAATGCTATATCAGCAGGTTTTTCAGTGTTCTTTTTAAATTCTTCAGAGTTCTGGTTGTATTCATCCAACGCTTCATTTTTCGGCTGCCATGTTAAGCATTCCTCAGAACCAAAACCTGTTTTTTTGAACTCCCAGTTATGTTGCTTAGGTGCAGGGACAAGCTCTAAAGGCTTAAAAGCCAAATCATCTTGCTGTAAATCATTGCACCACTGCTGTGCACTTTCCAACAACGATAATGCTGACAAGTCCAATTCAAAATTGTCAGCATACCAATTAGCAGTACGGATATATTGATGACTTTTTTTCCATGCAAGCGTCATCAACAAACTGTCGGTTAAGTAATCGTCATCTAAGACAAGCTGCTCATATTTCTTTGCAATACTTGGCATGTTCTATTCCCTTAAACCGCCTGCTCAACAATCGCATCAGTAAGCTGAAGTTGGGTTTGTTGACTGTCACGAAGACGTTGTTTTAGTTGGTCGCAAAGAAATATCATTTCATCCACAACAGATACAGTTTTAATTTGCTGTTTCTTTGGAGGTAAGGGAAATGGAAGCATTTCTAATTGTTTTGTTGAAATGTGAGGAACCCCATTACTTCTACCTGGATCTATCGAAGAGATAAACAAATAAGATTCGAGCCAATTCGATAAATAAGATGAATTTACACTTGCGCAATATGAAGAAAACTTGGCTACACGCTGCAATAACAAGCAAGGTAAATCAGCCTCTTCGATCACTGCATACTTTAAGCCCGTATTTATAATCGGACGATCTAACGAGATAACGATATCCCCAGCGTTCAAACTGAATTTTTCATACTCTTTAGCTAATTCATCGGAAACACACGCCAAATCAGACCATTTAGTTTCACTATGCGCAATGTTAATGTTACGAAGCAACTTAACTCCCTGCTCGGTGAACCAATCACTCTTGAAAGCAAATCCATTTAGAAAACTAAACAAGCTTCCCAAACGACACCACTCCCACCCTTTCGGCAGTTCAAACGGCTTTTCATCCTCAGTTATAAGCGGCAGGGCTTTTTGCTTTTTGATTTTCTTCTCTTTCACCAACTGCGCTTTTTCTTCCTCAATACGCTCAAGCAGTTTTGCTGCAGGTTCATCATTCGGATCTTGCGGTACCAGTTTACCCATTACCGCCAGTTGCAGGATGGTTTGTTTTAGCTGTTCGATGCTTTGTTCTGTGGTGAACAGGGTTTCGAAGTGTTCACTGATGCGTGCCCAGTTCGCCATCAGTTCGGTGGCGTCTTGGCTGTTGGTGAGCGTCGCGAGCAGGGTTTCAACCAATACCTGATGCGCTTCAATGCTGGCTTCGGTTTGTTGCTCTAGTTGGTCGCAAAGTGTCATTAGTTCATCGACTTTGGCGACGATGCGGTGTTGTTCTTTAAGTGGAGGGTAAGGTAATGGGTTACCTGCAAAAAAATCTTTAGGGACACGCTTCTGACCAGCGGAGCCCGTCATTTGGGTCTCACCCACTTTAAGAAACATTGGCGCTTTCAGATATAGCAACACAAATAAAGGTTCAAGAGCTCCTAAAATAGGTCTAGCAACGTGAAGCTCTGTAGTTCCTGTTCCTACACCATTTTTTAGGTCAGAAAACACAGCTGCTTTGCTATTTTCAAAACAAGGCGTTATTTTCGCTAGTGCAATATCACCGTCACGAAAGTGAGTGTAGCCTTTTTTAATATCTTTCCAGCTTCTCACTTCAGAGCCATGATCACCTTTATAGCTGGTTGATATCATCGGCATAGGAACGAATGATGCTTCAGACTCATCTTCTACATCGCTATTTCTAGGTCCGATTTCCGATAACTCAGATAATCGAGTCCATTGCCAACCTAAAGGTAATTCGAATAAAGCTTCCTCATCTCGAACTTCTCCGAATAATTTTTGTTTCTTAATCTTCTTATCTTTCACCAGCTGCGCTTTTTCTTCCGCAATGCGTTCTAGTAAAACAGAAGCAGGCTCATCAGTTGGGTCTTGTGGCACTAACTTACCGCGCACTGCCAATTCCAAAATTAGCTCACGCAGTTTCTTCACGCCATAAAGCTCGCGCTTTTTGCTGCTGCCACGGCCAGAGGCTGACTTGGTTTTAACGGTTGAAGTCCAAATATCGATATTGTCTGTAATCAACTGGTTCATAGAGGTTTGTTCTGCGCTCATTATTTACTCTCACCCGTTGCTTCACCTACAGATGATTTCAGCGCAGTGCCTAGAATGTCTTTCAGCTGATTACGAAGATGTGAGATCTCTTGCTGCTGCTGTTGGTAGCTCTCTAATAGCTCGTTTGGATCGTGGCTGATCACTTCACCTTGATATGGGTTTTTAATATCTAGGTTGAAGTTACGGGCGATGATCTCATCAACCGAGACTTTCCACGCGTGGTTGTTCTCTACGCGGCTGGAAAAGCCGTCTTCTTCCTTGCCCCACCAGTCGATTTCAGCCTGAAACTCTTCAAACTTCATCGGTTTGGTTTTGCTGTAGTTCTTCACGCCCTCTGGGTATGGATGCTCGTAGAACCACACTTCTTTGGTTGGTTTGCCTTTGGTGAAGAACAGAATGTTGGTTTTAATGCCCGTGTAGGGGTTAAACACGCCGTTTGGCAGGCGCACAATGGTGTGCAGGTTACATTCTTCGGTTAGCAGCTTTTTGATTTTGGTTTTTACGCCTTCACCAAACAAGGTGCCGTCTGGCAATACCACACCAGCGCGGCCATTTGCAGGATCCAGTACTTCAATAATCAGTTGCAGGAACAAATCCGCCGTCTCGCGGGTTTGCATTTCAGCAGGGAAGTTCTTTTCAATGCCATCTTCTTCGGTGCCACCAAACGGTGGGTTAGTCGCAATTACATTGATATTGCTATCCCAGCTTGAAAGCGGTTTGCTTAATGTGTTGCCGTGCTTAATTTGTACAGGTACTTCAATGCCGTGCAACATCATATTGGTAATACATAGAAGGTGTGGCAGTTGTTTTTTCTCGACACCGTGGATTTGCTTTTGCAACGTTTGGTGGTCAGCGGCTGTTTTTACGTAGTTGTTTTTAACGTGGTCGAATGAACAAGCAAGGAAACCGCCCGTCCCCGTTGCAGGGTCCATAATGGATTCACCTAATTTTGGATCTAGACGGTCAACGATAAAACGAGTGACTGCACGAGGAGTATAGAACTCACCCGCATTGCCTGCGCTTTGCAGGTCTTTTAAAATTTGCTCGTAGATATCACCGAATAGGTGGCGCTCTGAAGAATCAGTAAAATCAATTTCATTCAGTTTGTTGATTACTTGGCGAAGCAACGTACCGTTTTTCATGTAGTTGAACGCATCGCTAAACGCTTCTTTCACCACATAACCACGTGGGTTCAAGTCAACAGGGGCGATTAGGTTTTTTAGCTTGTAGAACAAGTCGTCGTTTACGAACTCAAGCAGTCGATCACCGGTAATGCCTTCAGCATCTTGAGCCCAATTGCGCCATAGGTATTGCTCAGGGATTGGAGTTTTATAATCGTCCAGTTCCAGTTCTAACTCTTCTTCTTGAGCATCAAACACTTTAAGAAATAACAACCAAGACATTTGCCCAAGGCGCTGTGCATCACCGTCGACCCCCGCATCTTTACGCATGATGTCTTGAATGGACTTGATTACTGAACTGATAGACATGGCTTACTACTTTAACTGACCTAAAATTTGGCCGAATTATAGCAGAACTTAGATCAAAAAATTTAAGCTAGCTCTATGAATGTATAGGAATGATTATGCTTTAATCACTCAAACACGTATTAAAACGATCTCATAGAACAATAACCCACCAATTTGGCTAGAAAATGAAAATAGAATGCCCGCATTGTCAGACGGATAACCTGATTGAATTTGCTGAGAACATTTCATGCACTGAATGTAAGAAAAATTTCAAAGGTTATAAATTCAGTAAACGAAAGCTCGTTTCTGCCAGTACAGCTTTTCTGGTTGGTGCTGTAGGCGCTTACGCTGTTGAAAGTGAATTAGACAAAGAAAGGTATCCTTTGGAAATAGAATACGCGATTGTCGATACTTGCGTAAATTCTAGCGAAAACCTTGTGTCGGTAAGTTGGTATGAAAGTAAACGGGAAACCTGTTTATGCGCATTAGAAAAAACCGAAAATGATGTGGCGTTCTCAGACTATAAGTCTGATCAAGAGATGTTCCTTCACACATTCAAGCAACATGCTAGAAGTTGCTCTTAAATAAGAGAGGCAGCATTTAGCTACCTCTCTTTTAAATATTAACGCTTAGGTGTATTACCGCGCCCGGGACCAGATGGATTACCAGTTTTGCTTGGGTAGTTTGGGTTTTGATTACTCATGGTAATTTCCTCTATTTAGATGTTTTTTGGTTGTTGGCAGCAGCACGCTGTGCTCGGCCAACAAAATCGCCTTTTGGTACTTTGCCACCATTTTGTTTTGCGACATTACCTTGAATGCGAGCAGCGGCTTCAGGTGTCATTGGGGTTTTAGATTTAGTCATGATTTTATCCTTTGTTATCGTGATTAATGTGTCTTCGCTAAGACAAAGGAATAATAACTAGGAGGTTAGGGACAAATGGGGACAGCTAAAAAACAAAAGCAAAAACAAATTCAACACACTTTGGATGCCTTGGGTTGGAGTCATCATCAGTTTGCAAGCGTGCTTTATGATGAGCTCAACAATAACGATGATTTTAAAGAGACTGACAAAGATGAGATTCGTAAGCTGGGTCAAAATATTAAAAAACAACTAAAACGTGAATCTACCCCTGACGAACGGCTAAAACAATACTTGAAAATACTCGCGGAACACCCTGATTATCAAGCTTTAAAGCTAGGAATGGTGGTTCCCAAGTATGTTGAGCATGACTGCATCAATAACGCTTTAGCCAACCAACTAGCAGAACTCTCTGCAGAACTAGATCTGTTCAATGACAATGAAAAAGGCCGCTAATTTAGCGACCTCAACAGTTTTCGTATCTACACTTTGTGAATATCGTTACGCAGATTGATAGATAGCCGCTTCTAGTTCATTAACTGCTTCTAAGTATTGCGGTTTGCCACCAAAACCATTGTTAATGATCTCTTTCATGCTTCCGATTTCATTAAATGGTGCGACTTTAAGCACGGTAATATTTTCAACCTCTGCCACGCCACCATCGGCGTATTTGTCTAACAGATTGTTCAGTACTTGTTGAGCGGTATCGCCATATTTGGTGAAGTAGTTACGCTTCTTGACGTTGTCCGCACGTTCTTTACGAGTTAAAGCGGGTTGGCCGTAAACGACATGACAAATCATATCGAATGGGTCCATATCTTTACCTACCTCATCTTCGAGTACTTCCCATAAAATACCTGCTTCTGCTAGTTCATCAATAATGGCTTGTTTACGTTCAGATTCATTCCAACGTTTAATAAAGTCATTGAGAGATGCAAACTGCTTCACCATTGTCTTACGTGTGTAATCTTTGAATGATTCGGTCACAAGCTTACCATCTGAATCGTAATATTGAACACGCTCAGCAAGGGCTTTAACGGATACGCCATTTACATGGAATTTACGAACTCTGTTTTCGTCGTTCCAATCATCATTGCCTTCTGCACCGCCTTTCGATGAACCACCAAAATTATCACCGTAAGAAGATTCAGGCTCTTGGATTGAATCAGAGTCAATATCTTCATCACCAAATGGGTTGTCGGCATCAATATCATCCATACCCTCAATGATGTCATCTAAGTCGTCTTCATCTTCAAACTGTTTAGGAGTGGTAACTTTTACACGCTCAGGAGTACCATCGAAGCGTTCATCAGCGAACAACTCTGTGGCTTTTTTGAAATCTAAAATAGTGAACCATAGCTTGCCATAGCGCTCATCAATACGAGTACCACGGCCGATGATCTGCTTAAACTTGGTCATTGACTGGATACCTTGATCAAGTACTACTAACTTACAGGTTTTAGCATCCACACCGGTGCTCATTAGCTCTGATGTTGTGGCAATAACAGGGTACTTTTTCTTCGGGTTGATGAAGTTATCCAACTGAGCTTTGCCAACTTCATCATCGCCCGTGATCTTCATTACGTACTTGTCGTTCTTATTCACTTGCTCTGGATTTAGATTAACCAGTGCTCGGCGCATACGTTCTGCATGATCGATGTCATTACAGAAGACAATAGTTTTCGCCATTGGGTCAGTACGATTTAAATAGTTGGTAATGGTTTTAGCAACTAACTCTGTGCGCTCATCAATTATCATCGTCCGGTCAAAATCTTTCTGATTATAGATTCGATCTTCAATGATTTCACCGTGCTTATCGGTTTGCCCTTTGGTTGGTCGCCAACCCTGAACATCAATATCAATATCGACACGTATAACCTTGTAAGGGGCTAAGAAACCATCTTCGATGCCTTCTTTTAGCGAGTAGGTATAAACAGGATCGCCAAAGTATTCAATGTTTGACACTTCATCCGTTTCTTTAGGCGTCGCAGTCAAACCAACTTGGGTTGCCGAGCTAAAGTACTCAAGAATTTCTCGCCAAGCGCTGTCTTCAGATGCACTACCACGATGGCATTCATCGATAATGATTAAGTCAAAGAAATTAGGGTCAACTTGCTTATAGGCTTTTTGCTCTTCTTCTGGCCCTGTTAGTGCTTGATACAACGCAAGGTGTACTTCAAAAGCAGGATCAACTTTGCGCCCCGTTATTTTGGTCATTGCTGTACCGAACGGCTGAAAATCATTGGTTTTGGTTTGATCAACAAGAATATTGCGGTCAGCAAGAAATAAAATTCGCTTTTTGGCTTTCGCTTTCCATAGTCGCCAAATGATTTGAAAGGCAGTATAGGTTTTACCTGTGCCTGTCGCCATTACTAACAAGATTCTATCTTGCCCAGTTGCGACGGCTTCAACTGTTTTGTTTATAGCCTGCAACTGGTAGTACCGAGGGGACTTACCGCTCCCATCATCGTGATAATCTTGAGTGATCACGGGTAAGTGCTCCGTTTTATATCCTTTCCAAAGGCAGTATTTCTCCCACAACTGTTGTGGTGTTGGGAAATCTTCTAAACGAATTTCAGTTTCAAGTTGAGCGGAATTGGTTAAATCTCTAAAGATAAAACCATCACCATTGGATGCGAAAACAAAAGGCACTTCTAACAAAGAGGCATAATCGATTCCTTGTTGCATGCCTTTACCAATTTCATGTTTGTTCGCTTTCGCTTCCACAACGGCAAGTGGCATACTTGGTTTGTGATAAAGAACAATATCTGCTGATTTTACTTTTTTACGAGCAGCCGCTTGACCTCGCACAATGACTTTACCATCACGCAATTTAACTTCTTGGCGGATCTGAGCCATATCATCCCAGCCAGAATTTTTAATCGCAGGAAGTATGAACTTAGTAATAATGTCAGTTTCAGATAATTTTGCTTTATTGACGCCGGTAACCATACTGCAGACTCAGAAAATCGTTTAGTTGAGCAGTATATAACAAAGTTCATATCAAGCCGAGCGCATTACCTTTGCTGCCCTAAGGTTATATCGTGCCTTCATCACATTATGGTTCCCATCTTAACCTAATCGACAATTAAATAAATGCTGATAAAACCCGTTGCTTAAACAGACCAAAACGCAGCTCCTCAAACGTTGGGGAGTACTCAGAATTCTTGGACACTGAGTCACTGTCTATTTGTTGCCAAGTAAAAGTATTCGCTTGCGTTGATGAATGTCGGTTTAATTCTGACTGTGGAGCTATTGAAGTATTAAGAAAATTTAACTGTTCTTCATCCTGTTTATCCTTTATGAACATGCACGTATCTGGGATATCTTGTTCGATCCGTTCAGCAAAACCGACAAGGCTTTCCTCCGCAAAGGTAAAAAGCCACGCTTCTTGATTTGGGCTGTCTGTGACTCTCAGTATTCTACCTAAAACTTGCCTAAAATAGAGTTCTGTTTTCACTGAGCTCATATGACAGCAAACCTGCAACCGAGGAATATCCGTACCTTCACTTATCATCCCAACACTGACTATCCACTGACTGCTCCCATGCCTAAAAGCATCAATTTCTTCAAGTGGCGAATCATGATGGTACGTAACAATACACGCCGATTGCCCAAATTTTTGTATCAGTAACTCCTGTATCACTTTCGCATGCTTAACCGAGGAAGCAACAACTAGACCGCCAGCTTGCGGTGATTGTTGACGGATCTGCGCTAGTTTTTTGCACCCTTCCTCAAGCAAATAACCCATAGCCTCTTCATTGTGAATAACGCTTTGATAAGAAATATCTGATTCTTTGAGAAGATTTAATATCGAAGAAAAGGACTGCATCTCACCTTTGCCGTCGATGGTTAAATGTTCATTGTCTACCAATACGATTTTTGGACGTCGGCAGACCTGATCTTGGATGGCTTGCTTTAATCCATATTGATAATCGAAAATTAGCTGACCTTCAGGGTCGGTATAGTCAGCCATCGCAATAGGTAGAGAATCAGAACGCCACGGCGTTCCTGATAAAGCGAGAGTGTATTTAGCCAATCCTTGAATTTTCGCGAGCACTTGCTCACCCCATACATTTGATCGCCCTTGTTCTTCATAGGAGCAATGATGAATTTCATCAAACACTACAAACACACGATGCTTGCTCATCGTACTCCAAAAATCATCACCTAAAAAACGAATAGTTTGATAAGTATAAGAAGCGCCTAAAGAACCCAAACCACCATTAAATGAGCAATCTAATTTCCAAGAAAATGTTCGTTTAATGCTTTCAGAGACTGTGAGTGATGGAGAGAAGCACAACACGAGATCTATTTCATCACGTATAAATAACTGCTTTGCTAATTCAGCGGCCATCACTGTTTTACCTGCACCCGGCGTTGCTTGACAAAAGAAGTGAGCATGTTGTTTTTCAAACTTATTCAGAGCTATTTGTACACATTGATCTTGCCATAACCTTAACATTCAATCCCTCGAAAACCAGATGCTTTAAGAGCTTTAGATATAGCGTTAATTTTACCAAGCAGACGAGCTGAACATTCCTTTGCATCAGTAAACAAAGGTAAAATCAGATCACGATTTTGTGGAAATCGGTTGATCAAGGATTGATATTCTTCAACTTCACCAAGAACAATTGCCAGCTCACCTTCATGCTGATTTTTTTCTTTTAGTAATACAGCTAATCCACTCATCGGTACTTCAGTGATTAACTCTGTTTCAGGTGGTGACTTGACCTCTGATTCACGGGGTGAAAAGTCTATTTGACGAAATAACTCTGTCTTTTGGTATCTCTTAGCCCGATCTTTTCCTGTAGAAAAAAGCCAACCTTTACGTTCAAATGAGAGTATTTGCCTATATACATACTTTCTCGCTTCATCCGGATCTGTGACATTTTTAGTAATCGACATCAACGCATCTCTCAGTTCAACAACTAAAAAGTTATCCATCTCTTTTTCTATCAATAGGTTAAACATGTATGCGTTTATTTTCTTGGATTTCTTCATCTGAACATTTACACAACTAAAACTTAGGATTGCTAAGTATACAAAAATCAGTAAAACTTAGACAATCTAAGTTATCTAAAGGTTGAAAAGAAATGTGTAAGTGCAAAAAGACAACCCAATCCCAGCGAGGCTCAAAGCTGCGCGTAAAAAAGCCAAGATCACCCAAAAAGATTTAGGGGTGAAAATAGGTATGGAACCCAGCTCGGCGAGTGGGCGGATGAACCACTATGAGAAAGGTAGACATGTGCCCGATCTTGGCACGCTCGAACGAATGGCTGAAGAGTTAGACGTACCACTAAACTACTTTTTCTGTAGAAACGAATTAAGCGCTGAACTGGCTTGCGTGATTGACAAAATGAGTGATGAAGAGAAGGCGGTACTGTTGGACAGCCTAAACCGTGAAAAGTAGCCTCTAAGCTTTAAGCCCATTTTTACTCAATAGCATGCTCAACGGAATGGCGTCAGTAAAGCGAGGAGCCACTATTTTATCTTCAGTGGTGATCGCATTTAAGTTGTAAACAGAACCAGAGTCAATTTGATGAAGACTAAGCTTCTCTAAAGGACGATCAAACGGGTTATCTAGGTAAGGGAACTTGAATGCAAAAGTGCGTGACAAAATTGCTCTGTCGATCGTATCAGCATTCTCGTTAAAACTCATAAGCAGCGCGTCTTTCAAGAAATGTTTTAACGTTCGACATTCTCCTCGGCACATTGCAAACAAAGGATATAGCAGTTCATTCTTTGTAAGTACTGGTGGCTCATCAAAGCCCATCCTTGAACTCAAACCCGCGACAAATCTGGCGAAATGCTTTTTTTGTTCTAAGTCAAACCCATAAGATGCCGTTCTACTCGAATGACTATTCGCTTTCAACAACTTGAAATAATGTATCTTTCTCCTCCAACTTAGCCGCGAGTTCCATTGTGGTTCTGTCGCTATCACATCAGCATAAGGCATACCCACTAGCACAAACGAGACTCTTGCTTCTTCACTTATATATTTGAATGTGTTGGCAATAACTTGTCTCTGTTCTGCGGTTGAAAACTCAACAAGCTCTTGAATTTCATTAACAATAATCAGCTCAACAGATTTTCGTTTAAGTTGCTTTACAACCGCTTCGCCAAGAGCGATTTCATTACGACGCCGAACACCTCTTCCTCCTGATTTACAATCTAAATCAACCAAAAATTGGGTAAGCGTATTCTGTTCATTGATACGGCTTGGCACTCTAGTGCTTAATACTGGCTGCTTTCCCCAAGTTGAACCTGATTGAAAGCGTGATAAGTAGTGGTTGATCAGAGCCGTCTTTCCACTTCCGGCCTCACCAGTTAACAAGAAAGACTCTGGTTCACCACCTAGAGTGTGATTGAAACGAAGTTGATCGAAAATAGAGTAGATTTCAGTTATCGCGGGATACTCGATAAAGCAGGTTTCAAAGGACTTTAGCTGCTCAAGCTGCTTTGGCGTTAAATTCAAATTAATACCCTTCAATATCTTCAAAATCATCGTCATCTAAGTGCTCTGTGGCATCGAAGACAACCTCAGATTTGTGCCTAACAGGAGTCTCGTTGATCGAGCTTGGTCCCTCAGATCCGACATCATTAAACTTTGCTAGTTTCGAAGTGTTACCTGTTTTAGGAAGATTGGGCTTGCTACTTTTAACACGACGGAATCTATCGGTTTCTTCCTGGATACGTTTTTTCATATATAGAAATGTATCCGCAAGAGCCTCATCATCAGCGAGCTCCTTGGTGTTCAGTCTGCGTACTTTTTGTATGCGCTGGTGTTCAAAAAGTGAAAGTCCGTTTGTATACCCGCTGTTGTCTACCGCTGGAACTTTTATGTACTTCTTTTCTGATTCTAGGTAAACATGAATGTAGCTGATATCAGAAGGATCTGTTTTGGTCTTAAAAAAAAGCTTTTTGCCATTATTAGGTGTGCAATATTTCCGATATTCAATAAGCTCGGCGGACTGATAACGTAAGTTATGCAGCCTGATCCCAGCCACTCCAATGGTTCTGTGTCTAAGCAATCCTAACTCTATTCTGAGTTGCTCCTTCTCAGCACCATCATAGTAAGAAGGCGTCCATTTCGATTGGTGCCACTTGTGGTATGGAATCTCACGCTCTCTAGAATCTGGTGCCATGTGATAATAGTCGACAATCCATTTATGGAGTAATTCAAGAAATACCGATACCCTGACCACCGCATCCTTCTTCGGATTGTAATCTTGTAGTTGAGTAGGATTGGTGAAGGTTTTTCCAGGCAGCGCGTTAACTAACCCTTTATTCATTTGATCGAACAACTTTTCGATCCCTGACTTTCGCCAAGGCTTCGCTGCTTGACTGTATTGAATGTCTGACACCAAAGGCCGTAACGAATCTTCCAAGCTTTGAGTCCAAAACTCGGCACCGTTATCGACGACCAAGCAATCAATCTTACCGTGGCAAGGCCACTCATTCTCAATCGATGGATACTTTGCTTTGAGCCAGCTTTTATCCAAAAGTGAATTCAACAGAGCCTTTCTAACAGAGTCAAAGCTTGGCTCTCTAAAGTTGATACTGCAACCAACAATGCACTTACTGAAACGGTCATAAAGCATCGTCAAATAGGGGCGGCCCAAAGGAATATCTAATTCATCATCAATCAAAATCACTGGAACTGGTGTATGGTCTATTTCAACAAACTCCATAGGTTTAGTTGCAGCGACCTGCTGACCAACCGAGCGATACTCCCGATCTGCATATCGTTTACCAAATCTTGCAATCGCCACTTCATAAGGGGGCAACTCATTTATTCGATTGTAAAAAGAACGTTCGGCAATTGGCTTGATTTTTCCTTCAACAATCCCTCGATTTATTTGAATCACTCGACTCTTATAATATCGGTATGCTTCTGCAACGCTAAGTCGTTCACGTGTCAGGTATACGTTCTGAATTGCCTCGTCAATCAAGGATTGCGAATCCATTTCTTTCTGGCGATTACCCTTAAACGTATGCTTCGGAATAAGTGCCCATGGTTCTCTACCTGCTTCAGAGTAGGATTTTTTCCAAGTTGCTACAGTCCGCCAACTAGGGGGAGTCAGTTGTAATTCTGACTCAACAAGACTTAAGATGGGGTTCAAGTTTTTCTCAGTCCACCCACCTTTCAAGCGCTTCTCCACAAAGGTAATAACTTTTATGCGGCGAAGAACCTCTTCCTGAATTTTTGCTGGCAAACTATCTATGGTCGATGATATTTCAACGGGTTCTAGAATTAGCTCCTTTGGGAGCAACTGCGATTCTTCTTCTGACGCTTCAAACTCATCAAAGAACCCAAATATGTTATTAGAGTCAGGTGGCATAGTTAGCACCAAACGCAAGTTTCTAGACCAAAGCCAATAGTGTTGAGATCCGTTTTAACGTGTCCCGAAGAGATCCAAGGTAGAGTAGAGATAAGCGTGTCTTGCTCTGATAGACCAAAATACAAAGACACCTCTTGTAACTTCACCATTTGCTTGCGTTGAATAAATGCCAAAACTCGCTTTTGAAATTCGGTCACTGTGCGCAATCCTGAATAGCGGTGTAACAACTTAAAGTTATCTAGTGTTGGTCCCATCCTGATTTGCTTTTCAGTAACGAGAACTAACCGTCTGTTGAAATCACTCAACGCTACTCTCTGCTTCTCTTCAAAGCGCTCCCTAAAATCAGGTTTAAGAATCTGGCTAGAGTGTTTGACCTCGAAGAATGTTGATTGCTCATTATGACCTATTGCTAAAAAGTCAGGAGTATATCGGCACTTGCGGTTATTGAACTGATAATGGAAGCCAAAAGGTTGAGAGGTAAAACTCTTGATGTTTGGGTTGTATTCGAGGTGAAAACAGAAATCGAATTCCAAAATGGAAAGAGTGCGAACAACAGCATCGTTCTTCAAGCTCATGAACTTACAGATGTTGTGTACGTGAGATGATTTCTTAGTTTGGTCAAACATAGCCAAGTCACTTTTGTTGTAAACCTACAACAAAAAATAGACTATGAAAACTTATGGTGCAAATATGAAGAAAGCCTGCAATTTATGCGAACATATATTGCAGGCTTCAAAAGGGTGGAGGCCCCAGCCACATCCCGGCACACACGTCGCCTGCTGCGGCTGCTCCCTTCCGGGCCTGACCGAGTTCACAAGTTAGTGTTGCGGGAGGACCAGAGCCTCCATTGATTTGTTTTCTTGGCTTGCTAGCCAAAGAGTGCGGCGATTATCAAGCATCATAGTAATGATTGCAAGCCGAAATCCCAATGGATGGAAGCTTTTTGTTTTAAGTGAACACCATTTGAACAAATCTTCTATTTTCTCTTCTACTCAATAAAATAGGTGAACTATTTTTAGCTCTTATTTGAACTTCTGATTATCTTGAGAAGAGGCTTTGTATTATCTCGTTGGCCGCTACCGTGGTGCTTACTTTGGTACATGGCAATATCAGTTTGGTGCAATACTTCTTCCAGGCTCATGAAATGATCTCTGTAATTCGACACACCAATCGCCACATTGACTTTTATGTTTAAATTTCGAGCAGAATCGCTGTAGGTAAAGGACTCTAACTGCATTAACACAGGCTCAAGCTCCTCATCGCTATATTGCCCAATCAGGATAAACTCATCACCCCCGATTCGGTAACTACGACCACGCCAAATAGAATCGATACGGCTGGCAAGTGCTTTCAACACTTCATCCCCCACTTCATGACCATAGTTATCGTTTATCGGCTTAAAGTTATTCACATCTAAATAAATCAAGGTTAGATCGCTGTTTAAGCCTCTCGAATAACGGCGATATAAAGCTCGGCGATTACGCAGCTTGGTTAAATTATCGGTAACAGATTGTGAGTGTAGATAGAAAGCGACCACTAACAAGAAGCCAAATACCAACGTAAACAGCCATTGAGTGTGGCGTGAAAAAGTTTTCTCGGCCGCTAACGTTGCTCGCCAATTCGGTTGATAATCATAGGTGTTGATGATTTTCTGCGTATCAATCATCTTAATAGCACGAGTAAATAAAGGAGCCAGCGAAGCGCCCATGCTATTTTTGGGAAAGCCCATTGCAATCTCAGACGAGTAAAAACTGCCGATAAATAGATCTTCCTCCAACGGCAATAAGTTATCCGCTTCACGCAATATTTGGTTAAAGTTAGCACGGTTTAGAACGATGTAATCGACCTCCTTACCGAGCAAGGCTTTGACCAATTCATTTTGAGTTTTATAAACATGTAGCACTTTATTGGGCAGCATTTTTCCTAACAGCTCTTCAAAGAAATCTTCTTTAATCACGCCGATGCGCTCAACAATTAATTCAGACACATTGCTGTAAACATTGTCTTTGTAATTTTCACGCTTAATCAAGACGGCTTCAGGCTGGTAATACGTGTCACTGAAATAAACGTCGGATTTTCGTTGTTGAGAGACGGTAACTGGTACTAGGATATCAATGCGTTTATTGACCAAATCGGCATACATACTCTCCCACGTTTCGTCTGGCTGGCTGGCCAGTTCGCATTTGAGTAACAGAATGTCACATGCTTTAAAAACAATGTCCGCGTTTATTCCTTTCACTTTACCATCGTGCTGATACTGAGCAAATTGGCTGATGTTCTCCAATTTTACTTTTAACGGTCGCTGCACGTTTAAGCCACTATCGATGACTGATTGACGCAACGCCTGCTTGCGGATATCAAATTGGTATTTTTGTACTGATTCTCTAAGCAGTTTTTGTACCGACGCTGAGTGTACATATTCTTGAATTTGGTTGAGTAATAAAGTGTTGTGCCCTTTTGGCGTAATAATGGCAACCGGCTGAATAGGCAGTTGGTCATTAAGCAATTGAGCATCGAGCCCTGCGATCAACATCGGCTTTAATTGATTAATCGCGTCTACGACCACATCGACTTCAGCCATGCTTAAAAGTTCTTTGGCACGCCGAGCACCATCATACTCAATCTGTATAATATGAGGGAAATAAGCGGCAATCAGCTCACCATAAATCGTTCCTTTGGGAACCCCGACCCTCGCCAGATCGGTTAACTGTACGTTGCTGTGGCTAAATGCATAGGTGTATTCAATATTGGTAGGACTAGAGAAATCAAAGCGTTGAGCACGCTGTTCGGTGTAAGTCACATTGGCTGCAAAATCGCTCTCCCCTTGTTCGATAGCGGTCAAGATCGCATCAAAGCTGGGGTAATTAACATAGTCAATCTCGAGGCGAAATTGGTAAGCAATGGCATCAAACAAAATACGCGTGACAACATCGTCCGCTTCTGTCGCTACTCGATATGTTTTAGCGTTGATTATGGGAGCACTGATGACGCTGTGTGCCGCCGTTGCTAGCCATAAAAGACCTATTAGCCGAAATGCACGAACCATGACGTTTATATTGTTGTAATGAGAGGTGAGCATCATATACTAATGCTCTATATATGCATAAGAATGAAGTCACAACTTCACCCACAACATGCTCTAATCTACATTCAGTTGTGTTCTGGTCATTCGGTATTCTCTTCGGTGCTCTTGAGTAGATAATCAGTCATCCAAGCGGTAGCCAGCAAACAGATCCAAACCACGAATACGGGGTTTGGTACGTCACTTGTGGGCGAGACGACTAAGCTTGCAAAGCCTACCGTTGGAAGTGTCCAGCATAACAAACCATTCCAATTCACCGCGACTGGTTTGGATTGGGTTAAACTTTCCATCGACGCCATAATGCCAGTAATGCTTAACGCAACTAACACCGCATACGAGAAATCGGCCATCCATAGCGGTAGCAGTAACCCTAACGCCCACCAACGGTGCTTATTGGATGGCTTCCAGTGCGCAACCGACCACCAAACAACGATAACAGAAAGAGTCTGAATAGCAGTAAGCCAGCCTGTACCGCCTAATTTCCCAGCCGATTGAGTAACGATGATACCGACTTGCAACGTCAGTACGATCAACGTGCTCACTAAGATAACACCCATGCTACTGCGTTTAGAAAAGACCACCATCAACAACGGGAGTAGCACCCAAACACTGACAGAAAGGGCGATCGGCTGATAAGATAAAGTGAAACCGTAAGCGGTCATTGCAGCCAATAACAACACACCCGCGACACCCCCTTGCGGTAAAATCCACAGCGCAGGGATCACGATGGCCAGCACAGGGATGTCCCCTTCGCTTAAACCTATGGCTCTTGCACAAACCACAGCCAACACAGTTGTGATTAAAAATTGAAAGGTAGAAAATAGCATGCCCTCTCCTTATACCGTTCCTTGGTAACTATCGAACTAGGACACTGCTAGTATGGACGAATTGTCAGCATGAACCAATTTTTAGCGCAGATTTTTGCAGTTATACATCAAATTCCCGCAGGAAAAGTGACCACCTATGGGGAAATTGCTCGCTTAGCTGGCTACCCCGGCTACGCACGCCATGTTGGAAAAGCATTAGGTAACCTACCTCAAAACAGCCGATTACCTTGGTTTCGTGTGATCAACAGCAAAGGAGAGATTTCGCTAAAAGGAGAGGATTTATTACGTCAACGACAGAAATTGATCGCCGAAGGCGTCGAAGTGAACGAGCATGGCAAAATAAAACTTCGATTATACCAGTGGCGCCCCTAAGCCCCTTTCGGTCAAGCGCCTTTCCCGCTTATCTAGCTCGGGAAAGGGCTGTTTTACCATTTCTTGTTTTACTGTTTTTATAGTATTGCGTCTATTTTATTGCTTCTGTTTTTACTACTGTTTAACACCAACCAAACGCAAATCAACCCGTTTAGTGTTATTCTCATCAGTAATCACGGCGTAATGGGTATCCGTAATGAAGCGCAGTTTTCCATCTACTTCGATACGAGCACTGACGCTGTAACGGTGGCGAGCATCAATTTTTCGGTTGTCGAATGCCAAGTCAAACTGAAGCGGCACTTGCATTCCGTTAGTTTCAAAGCGGTGTTTTGCGATCACTTTAGCGGGTGCATCAGCCAATGAAACATCTTGCAAAGTGATAGTGACAAGCGCCTTATCCGGCAGTGCAATACGCTCACGGTACGAAACCGTACCCATGATAGATTGAATATTGCTCTCGGAAGAGGTTGGTTTTTGCGCTGACTGGCAACCCACAAGCATTAGACCCAAAACAGACGACATAATCAGCAACAGTGCCTTTTTCATAAGGATAAAACCT
Source organism: Vibrio sp. 1151_11 (assembly GCF_029478525.1). NCBI lineage: Bacteria > Pseudomonadati > Pseudomonadota > Gammaproteobacteria > Vibrionales > Vibrionaceae > Vibrio > Vibrio sp. 1151_11. Next base: position 22,979 of record NZ_SHMN01000011.1, read on the forward strand.
CAGTTATGGTGTTAGATAGGTGATGATTATAGGTTCGGTTTTATCTGCTGTCATGGTCGTCCATTTGGTATTAACAAGATATTGACTTAGTCAACAATGATAATAATTACATTAAGAATCTCGGTGAGGGTCTATGAGTAAACCATTAAATGAACTATTGGATTTGCTGCAACTGGAAAAGCTAGAAGAAGGTTTATACCGAGGTGAGAGCGAGAACTTAGGTCTACCACAAGTGTATGGTGGGCAAGTGATTGGCCAAGCACTCTCGGCGGCTCGCTATACGGTTGATTCCGACCGCACTGTTCACTCATTTCATAGCTATTTTCTTTACCCCGGAGATCCTGAAAAACCAATCATTTATGATGTTGAGAATTTAAGGGACGGACGCAGTTTCAGTACCAGACGAGTCAAAGCCATTCAGAATGGTCGGCCGATTTTCTATCTCACTGCTTCTTATCACGGTGAAGCGCCCGGTTTTGAACATCAAAACACCATGCCTGACATCCCTGGTCCTGAAAATTTTGCCTCTGAATCTGAACTGGCAGCCCAGATTGCACACTTATTACCTGAAAAAATAAAAAAGGTTTTTTGTGGCGAAAAAGCGATTGAGATGCGTCCAGTGACCGTAATTAACCCGCTAAAACCACAAAAAGCGGAGCCAAAACAGTACATGTGGATACGCGCTAATGGTGAGTTGCCAAATAACCAACTCATCCATCAATATTTGCTCGGTTACGCGTCTGATTGGGGGTTTTTAGTCACAGCGTTGCATCCTCATAAAGTCTCTTTGATGACTCCTAACTTTCAAGTCGCGACGATTGATCATTCGATTTGGTTCCACCGCCCATTCAAAATGGATGAATGGTTGCTCTACGCAATAGAAAGCCCTACGGCCAGCAATACCCGTGGTTTAGTGCGTGGCGAGATTTACAACCGCCAAGGAGATTTAGTCGCAACAGCAGTGCAAGAAGGTGTGATGCGCTTCACCAAATAACAAGACTCGGACGAGCAGGCTATGCCAGAGGCAATTGGGTAGTGTACTTCAATGACTCCATTGCAAAGGTTGAAGTCACGTTATTAATCCCTTTCACGCCATTGACCAGTTTTTTATAAAACTGGTCAAAACACTTCATGTCTTTGACCAACACTTTCATCATGTAATCGTACTCACCCGCCATTCGATAGAACTCCATCACCTCAGGGTACTCAGACACAGTCATGACAAAATGGCTGTACCATTCGTGAGAGTGATCGCTGGTCTTAATCAACACAAACGCGGTAAAACTCAAATCTAATTTTTCTGGGTCAAGCAGGGCAACTCGCTGCGCAATCACGCCAGATTCTTCAAGCTTTTTCAACCGCTTCCAGCAAGGTGTGGTGGTTAAGTTCACCGCTTCAGCCAAATCATTTAGCGACAAAGTGCTGTCTTGTTGCAGTAATGAGAGGATCATGCGATCAATTCTATCAAGCTCCATAGCTTCCCCAAAATAAGAGAATAATTTTCTCTAAAACTACAAAATGACAGGCAACATAGCAAAGCTTTTCTCTCAAATTAAGGGTAAATTACCCTCATAATAACGATGGAGAGAGAACCATGTGCACCGATCATCAATGGATTAACAACGCAATTCGAAAAATAGAAGCGGACTACCAACGCTCGGCCGATACTCATCTGATCAAGCTCGATTTGCCTTGTGTCGCTGGGGTCGATATTTATCTCAAAGATGAAAGTACGCATCCTACGGGGTCGCTCAAACACCGCCTAGCCCGTTCTCTTTTTCTGTATGCCATCTGTAACGGCTGGGTTGGCCCTGAAACGACTATCATTGAATCTTCATCGGGCAGTACTGCGGTATCAGAAGCTTATTTTGCCCGTTTACTTGGCTTGCCTTTTATTGCTGTAATGCCCAAATGTACTGCACGTAAAAAAATTGAGCAGATTGAGCTTTATGGCGGCCAAGCGCATTTAGTCGATCGCTCTGATCAAATTTATGCCGAATCACACCGCTTAGCCAAAGAACTGAATGGTCATTATATGGACCAGTTCACTTATGCTGAACGTGCAACCGACTGGCGTGGTAATAGCAATATTGCCGACAGTATTTTTAACCAAATGCAAATGGAAGATCACCCCGTTCCGACATGGATTGTAATGAGCCCAGGCACAGGCGGAACCTCAGCAACTATAGGCCGCTTTATTCGCTACCAAAAACACAATACCAAACTGTGCGTTGTCGACCCTGAAAACTCGGTATTTCATGATTATTTCAAAAGCCGAGACCCAAGCTTAACCTTGCAGTGTGGTAGCAAAATTGAAGGAATTGGTCGTCCACGAGTTGAACCGAGTTTTATTCCCGGCGTAGTCGATGAAATGCGTACCATTGCGGATGCCGCCAGTGTCGCTACAATCTATTGGTTGGAAAAACTACTCGGCCGCAAAGCAGGCCCTTCTACCGGCACCAATCTTTATGGGGTTTTGCAAATTGCCAGTGAGATGAAACAACGAGGTGAAACAGGCTCCATCGTGACGCTGTTATGCGACAGCGGCGAACGTTATTTAGATACCTATTACTGTGCCGATTGGGTGAAAAGCAATATTGGTGATTTAACACCTTATCTTTCAAAATTAGAAGCCTTTGAAACAACGGCTAAATTAGCTTAGTGACCTAGCAAAACGCCCAAGACAAACTTGGGCGTTTTGGATCCATCGTGAAAAGTCTTAGCCTTGAATGCCGACAATCAACCAAGGTGCATTAGGTACGGTTAAATCACGCTCTAAATGCCACACATCATTAATATCTTCTTCAATGCCTTCCACGGAATCGCGGTAGCGGCCAGTAAACTGCAAACTCAACTGCGCTTTACTTGCATCGTAATCGGCGCGAACGACTTCAGCGTCTACGTACATCACATCTGTGTGCTGTTCACCGTTTAGCTTTGCGCGCTCTTGTTTTAAATCTTCAAACAAGCTCGCCGATACATATTCTTCAACAGTTTCAAGTTGGTTATGGTTCCAAGCACCTTGCAAAATACGGTAGTGTTCGCGCGCACCATTAATGAAAGCTGCTTTGTCAAAACCGGCTGGATAGTTATGTGGGATATCGCTGTGTGCATTCGATCCAAAACCACCCGTAGCTTGAGGCTGTTGTTCAAAGTTGTGCACGTTCGGCTGTTCAAATTCCGTCCGGTTATTAACACCACCAAACGCAGGCTGCTGCCGATTCATGCTACCCTGCTTCGCACCAAGCATACCGCGCATCAGTTTAAAGAGCACAAAAGCAATCAGGCCGAAGATCAGAATATCCATAAATTGGATACCCTCAAAAGCGCCGCCAAAGAAAGCCGCCAGTAGACCACCAGCGAGTAAACCACCCAGTAATCCGCCCATCAGACCTTTTTTGGTCGAACCAGCTTTACCTGCTTGATCTTGCTTAATGGTGTCATTTTTTTGAGTCTGCTGTTTGGGAGCTGGAGCCGTTTTATAGCTTTTACCAAACGATTTACCACCGCCAAATTTCTTTGCTTCTGCTATCGGTGTGATCGCAACAGCAACCATCAGCAGTGCTACAAGGGAAAAAAAACGTTTCATGTTTTTCCTTAGGGTTATAATTATTGAGGCTTACTCATCATAACCACTTCGGATAGACAAGAAAACCGTTGCTTCTCGCAGACATGTATCAGAATATTGCAAATTAACCGTCCATAAGTTGACGCTTATACACCACCCCACTAGAATATCGAACGTTGTTCATAATTGATACGTAACCATGGCCAGACGAAACGATCACACACGAGAAGAACTGATTGCATTGACACTCAAGACCGCGAAGCATTTTCTTCAAAATCACACTTATCACGAGCTCAGCCTGCGTAAAATCGCAACCATGATTGGCTACGTACCTAGCACTTTGGTCAATGTCTTCGGCAGTTACAATCTTTTATTGTTGCATGTGGTAGCTCAAACCTTGGATGAACTCTCTTCACAAGCGAAAAAAGTGGTGGGAAAGTGTAGCGATCCAAAAGAAGCGTTGTATAAATTGGCCTATTGCTACCACGATTTTGCTCAGTTGCACCCCAATCGCTGGCAACTTATTTTTGAACATAATATGAATGGTGAACGACTTCCCCAGTGGCAAGCAGAGCGCATCGATAACATGACCGCCATGCTTGAAGGTTTATTGACCATCCTTGCTCCACAACACTCGCAACAAGAAGTGCTGCAAGCAAGCCGAGTCCTGTGGTCTGGCGTACATGGTATTACCTTATTAAGCGTAGATGATAAATTTTTCGCCGCCGAACCCATCGATGGGAAAGAGCTGATTGAAAACCTACTCTCAAACTATCTTAATCACTGGGCGCGATAAGGACCATCAATGAGTCAATCTCAATCTTCATTGCTGACTCAGCAACGATTTCTTCCGTATTTCATCACCCAGTTTTTTGGCGCATTTAACGATAACATCTTTAAAAATGTCTTGCTGCTATTGGTCGCGTTTGCTGGAGCGAACGTGTTACCGGTTTCCAGTAATTTATTTATTAACCTTGCTGCAGGGCTATTCATTCTTCCTTTTTTCCTTTTTTCTGCCTCTGCTGGTGTGCTTGCTGACAAGTACGAAAAATCCGCTTTCATTCGTAAAGTGAAATTGGCTGAAATTGGCATCATGTGCCTTGGCGCGATCGGTTTTATGACCGAGAGTTACGCCATTTTACTGTTATTACTGTTTTTAATGGGGACACAATCGGCCTTTTTTGGCCCAGTCAAATACGCTTTATTGCCGCAACAACTCAAGCCAAATGAATTGGTTCCGGGTAATGCGTTAGTGGAAACAGGCACATTTTTAGCGATTTTATTAGGCACATTGGGGGCTGGGCTCATTGCCTCGATGCCCTACACTAAATACGTGGCTGCTGGCGCGGTGGTGCTATTTGCGTTGTTAGGCTATTTAGCCAGCCGTCATATTCCTAAAGCCCCTGCTTGCGCACCCGATCTCGTTTTTCGCTGGCAGCCCATTGAGCAAACCAAGCAGACCATTGCGATTGCCAAACAAGACCGTACTATTTTCCAATGCGTAATGGCGATCAGTTGGTTCTGGTTTTTAGGTGCTGCCTACTTAACTCAATTTCCAAATTTCACGCATCACTATTTATATGGCACAGAGAGCGCCGTTTCTTTTTTGCTAGCACTGTTTTCTGTTGGTATTGCCACTGGCTCATTGACCTGTGACAAATTATCGCATCATAGAATAGAGATCGGCATCGTGCCTATCGGCAGTTTTGGCATTACATTATTTGGCTATTTAATGGCAACCTCCGTGCCAGAAAAACTGCCTCAATTTACTGATTTTTATCAATTTATCAGCTACCAATCACTATGGCCGATGTTTCTTTTCTTATTGTTGATTGGCGTCTGCGGTGGCATCTTCATTGTGCCTTTATATGCGCTAATGCAGCAGCGTGCTAAAGTCACTCAACGCGCACAAGTCATTGCCGCTTTAAATATCTACAACTCACTGTTTATGGTGGCGAGCGCACTATTAGGGATTGTCTGTTTGAGCTTTCTTGAGCTTACGATCCCTCAGTTCTTCATTATATTAGCTTTGCTTAATGGCTTTGTTGCACTCTATTTATGCTACCAAGTCCCGGTCTTCTTGGTGCGATTTCTAATGTGGATGCTGACGCATACCATGTATCGAGTCAGCCACAAAAATCTTCATCACTTACCTGAAAAGGGCGGAGCACTGCTGGTGTGCAATCATGTTAGCTATATGGATGCACTGTTGCTGAGCGCGGTTTGCCCTCGCTTAATTCGTTTTGTGATGGAAGAGGATTACGCCAATTTGCCGCCACTTCGTCGCTTTTTGAAACGTGCAGGCGTGATACCTATTTCCGCAACGCGTCGCGGTTCTATCCGCCAAGCCTTTAACGGTGTAGAACAAGCATTGGCAGAGGGGCATATCGTCTGCATTTTCCCAGAGGGACGGTTAACCGCGGATGGCGAAATCAGCGATTTCATGCGCGGGATGGATATTATTTTAAAACGCAGCTCTGTGCCTGTCATCCCCATGGCATTGAAGGGATTGTGGGGAAGCTATTTTAGCCGTGCCAAAGGGCGCGCCTGCTGTGGGCTACCGACTCGTTTTTGGTCACATATAGAAATTGAAGCTGGCGAGCCCGTCCCCCCCAAAGAGGCAACAACACAAGTGATGCAACAAAAAGTCGCCGAACTCAGGGGGGATTGGCGTTAGATTGGGATTGAGTGCAAACCAAACACTAGCTTGATCTTATACTGAAGAGTGAACGTACAAATATGTTATTAACGGGCTGTTAGGCTGATGACATACATATGAGTACCCCATCTTTAGTGATTTTTTTCGATGCGCAGTGTCCTTTATGCTGCAATGAAATGCGTTCATTAAAAACCTTCGATCACCATGGTCGGGTTCAGCTTATCGACATAAATGACGGCGATGCTATGCGTAGCTTTCCTTCTATCGACAAAAGCAAGGCGTTATCGATACTGCATGGCTTAGATCAACAAGGCAATCTGCTTTATGGGCTGGATGTGACCGTTCTAGCTTGGCGTTTAGTCAACAAACATCGCTGGTTATTCATTACGCGCTTACCCGTCCTAAAATGGATTAGCGACCAAATTTATCTCCTTTTTGCAAAACATCGCATGTCGATATCTCGCTGGTTTAGTCATGCTCAATGCCGTAATGGCATTTGTAAAAACAGAGAGTGATAACAATGAAATACCTCATTATTGGCGCCTCAAGCATCATCGCCCAAGCTTTTATAAAGGAGCTCAAAGCGCAGACTTTCGCGCCAGCAATCGTTACCGTCTCAAGACAAAAATATCTCGCCCAATCCTCAAGCGAACATTTTCCAACCGACTACAGTATCGAATCAACGGCCTTGATTGCCAAAACATTGGCCGATATCGGGCATAAGTTTGATCAAATTGTGTTTTTTAATGGGCAACTACACAACGACACCTATACACCAGAAAAGCGTATCTCAAGGTTTGACGAGTCTTACTTTCAATGGCTTTTACAATGTAACGTTTTGAGCCAAGTGCGTTGGTTTCAATATTTACCATCACTTATTGATCGTCAATCTTTTGCAAAAATTACGGTTTTTAGCGCGCGGATAGGTAGCTTAGAGGATAACCACAGTGGCGGCTGGTACAGCTATCGGATGAGTAAAGCGGCGCTAAATATGGCGACGAAAAGTTTTGCGATAGAGCTCTCTCGCACTCATCCCAACACACAAACCATTCTGTTTCATCCGGGAACCACCGACACCCCGCTTTCTAAACCATTTCAGCATAATGTGTCTAGCGATAAGCTCTTTGAACCGGAGTTTGTGGCTAAGCAACTTTATCAACTTCATCAAAAGGAAATGTTAGATAAGCCCGTCTGTTTTGTGGATTGGCAGCACCAGACCATCAAATGGTAATAATGACAGTTATTTTTAGTATCCTGTCATTGTTACCTTTAAGTTAAAATAATACTGTTGATTATAACGATTACGGATTACTGCAAAAAGCTACTAACCACTTGTTCTAGCTCACCACTCTCTTTCATTTCAGATAAAATTTTGTGGTATGTGGCTTTAAAATCATCTTTATAAGGGAACTGACCACCATCCGTCACAAAACCCAGAAATCCTTGTTCAGAGCTAATGGTTGCGCCTTCCATAACACTCTGCCCATCATATTTACCTTCTTTTTGCAGCTTACTGAGCTCCCAGCGAATAGATAAAGCGTCATTCATGTAGCAATCTACGCGCCCTGCAATCAGCTTAAGGAGATTATTTGGCGTCCCCTTGGTCTCCGAGAGTGCGATCTTACCAGCCGCAACAGCCGCACGGAATTCATCTCCCCCTGCAGCGAAACCTAAATTATTACCGATAGTAAGGCCCATATAATCTTCTGGCCAATTCGGTCTTGGAGTACTTAACACTGACTTTGTACAGACAACCACTAGCTTTTCGTCAAGGATAGGCATCTCGTACTCCATATAGGGACGCTGCTCAATTCGTTTATAAGGTGGGTATAATGCAAATATTTTGCTGTTTTCGATTTCTGATAGGCCACGCTTCCAAGGGATTTCTTTGATCGTGACATTATAGGCTGGCATTTTAGAAAATATGCGTTCCAAAATTACAGTATAAATACCAGTAATACGTCCACTTTCACTGTATGAATAAGGTGGATACGAATCATCACCATATATGGTCACATTCGTCGCGGCAGAAGCACCGAAAGAGAGGGCTATTGCGGGTAAACATACTAAGTATTTTTTCATCAATCGCTCCAAAACTTATCTAATAATATTCAGTCGGTGGTATAGATAAGTAATAGTTCACCTCTCAATAGAGTCAACCAGCATCCGAAGATAATATTTCAGGTAGAGTATCTTATTCACCGAGCTAAGTGAGAGGAAAGTAACGATGCTGATGGTTAGTAAGCCAGGTTTTTAGGACTTTGCGCGAGATTTTAATGCCCGTCTCACTGAAATGATTTGGTATTAAAAAATAATCGATGGGATATTTAAATCTTTCAAGCTTGCCATTGAGCCACTGCTCTAACGCCTCTTTTTTAGGCATAGTTTGGCATTGCAACAAAGCAACGCTGCGCGCGCCAAACTCATCATCATGAACAGGGATCACCATAGCTAAAGCAATGTCGGGGTGGTGAGATAATACCGCTTCAATCTCTTCACAATGAATGTTTTCGCCTCCAGAGATAAATTGGTTATCAACGCGGCCAATAATGCACAGCTCATCATTCTGCCAGTAGCCAAGATCTTGGCTGTCGAACCATCCTTGTTCATCCATAAGAGGCGTGATTAAGCCTTGTTGGTAATAGCCACTGGATATGGTTTCACCGCCAATAAAAATGCGCTGGCCTTGTAGTTTCACTTGCCGTTTGGGTAGCACGTGACCAACACTCTGGCTTGCGTTAACACGTTTTGCTGTGACAGTGGAAGCCGCTTCCGTCATACCATAACCCACCCAAGTTTCAATGCCATGCTTTGCCGCCTGCTGGGCGAGATAGTTTGGGATATGCCCTCCGCCAAGCAGCACATGCGTTAATGCGAGTGGTGTTTTACTGTCTAATAAACGCTTCAGTTGAGTAGCAACCAATGAAGCATGCGTGACATGAATTATATCTTGGGTGAGATCGCCGCTGCCGACTTTTAAGCAAGCACCAGCGACTAGCCAGCGATAAATAATGGCTAACCCAGACACATGATACATCGGTAAACTCAGCAGCCACGTATCATGGCAACGAAATGAAAATACCTCAAGTAAACCACTGGCTGACGACCAATGCTGCTGAAAAGTATGAATAACGGCTTTAGGAACCCCAGTAGAGCCAGAAGTAAAGATGATTGAGGCAAACTGTGTCTCAGCCTTGTTTACCATAGCGCTCGTGGGCTGCGAAGCATGTTCATTAATAACATGTCCATGAGTAAAAAGCCGGATGTTAGCGTCAGCGAGCAATGAAGTTAGCTCATTCTCCTTGAGCCTAGCTCCTTCACCTAACCATAACCAATGTGGTTTATTCTCTCCGTATAAGGTACTGAGTTTCTGTTTCAGTAGCATCACAGGTTGTGGCATGGTGATGGCGCAGATCACGCCAAGTTTTAACGACGCAAGGTAGATTAACACTAACTCAAGGCTGTTCTTACCCACTAACGTCAGCACATCTTGGTTCTGCAAACCTTGTTGCTGCATTGCAAAAGCATAAGCGTCAATACGGTTCGCTAACTGCTGCCAAGTGTAGGTTTGATTCGCCGTACGCAATGCGATCGCGTGCGGCGTATACAAAGCATGTTGTTGCCACGGCTTTTGGTAAAAGGAAACGCCTACTCGCATTGAGATTGCCAAACCACCGTTTGCTGTGCGAGCGTTTGTATCGGCAATGCGCTGTTGGGCCATGCGCTTTCGAGTTGTGCTTTAAACAAACTAATCGTATCTAGCCCCGGAATTTCATTAGGCAGTTGCCACTGCGCAAAACGAGCTAATTGGCAAAGCCCTAAGCTCGATTCGATGCCAGAGCTAATAACGGCTTGAATGCCTAATGTTTTAGCTTTTTCAATCAAAGTGATACAGCGCTGTACCGACCCAATCAAGGTCGGTTTAATCACAATGGCTTTCGCTCCCGTCAGATCTTCTAGCTGAAAATCTGCACGGCGAACGACTTGCTGTAAGGTTTCATCCCACGCAATCGCAATGCCCGTATTGATAGCAAAAGCCAAGCTGTCACTGGGAGATGGGCACGGCTCTTCCAAAAACGCAATGCGTTGACGCAGCGAAGGAGAGACATATTGGGCAAATTTTTCAGCTTTAGCGGGTGTCCAAGCTTGGTTAGCATCAAGACGCAATTGCAAATCAGGCATGGATTCTAAAAACAGATTTACGATCATCCCATCGCGAATCGCTTCGTACAGCCCAACTTTAATCTTCGCAACTCTATGATCGCCCGGTAGCGCGTTCAGAAGCGGGATCAGTTCATCAGGGTCTCCCGAGCACAAAGGTGCTGCGTGATAGTGTCCGGCTTGAGGCAACCCACCATCCAGCTCTAACTCCGCCATCGACAAACCAAAGGCAACAGAAGGAAAAAGATCATCATAGGTAATAAGCTCACCACTAACCCAAAGCTGAAGCTGCGTTATTAACTGCTGCTGTGCTTGCTCAAGTGACTCTAAACTGAAACCGGGTAATGGGGCAACTTCACCCAACGCTGAACCGTGATCATCTTGTAATTCAATAATCAGACCTTCACGTTCTACCAGCTTCTGATTGCGGAGAATAACGCCGCTATCCATCGGTAAACAGTAGCGATACAGTGTTGCGCTGCGCATAATTTCAACCTTTTGTTCGATATTCGACTTTGCTCATTGAGACCACTAGCCCAAATCATCACGGAAAATTGGATGACTTGAGCCGATTTTACGCTTAAGGATTACGAGGGAATTTATTGAAATCAGGGCGGCGTTTTTCATTGAAGGCATTGCGCCCTTCTTGCCCCTCTTCTGTCATATAGAACATCATGGTTGCGTTACCCGCCAGTTCTTGCAAACCTGCTTGGCCGTCACAATCTGCGTTGAGCGCTGCTTTCAAACAGCGCAGCGCCATAGGGCTATGCTGCAATACTTCACGACACCAGCGAACCGTCTCTTTTTCTAAATCAGCTACTGGCACAACCGTGTTGACCAGCCCCATGTCCAACGCTTCTTGAGCATCATAAAAACGGCAAAGGAACCAAATTTCACGCGCTTTTTTCTGCCCAACGATACGGGCCATGTAAGACGCACCCCATCCACCATCGAATGAACCCACTTTGGGCCCTGTTTGACCAAACTGGGCATTTTCTGCCGCTATAGTTAAATCGCACATCATATGCAGCACATGGCCACCACCGACAGCCCAACCAGCAACCGCCGCAATTACAGGTTTCGGACAGGTACGAATTTGGCGTTGGAAATCGAGCACATTGAGATGATGCGTACCGGACTCATCACGATAGCCGCCGTAGTCGCCACGAATTTTTTGATCGCCACCAGAGCAAAATGCCGCTTCACCAAGACCAGTTAGAATGATCACGCCAACTTGCTCATCATAACGCGCATCGGCCAGCGCACTGATCATCTCTTTAACCGTTTGTGGGCGAAAGGCATTACGCACCTGAGGGCGGGCAATCGTAATTTTGGCAATGCCATCTTGCGATTTGTGATAGTGAATATCTTCATATTCGGCGCTGCAGTTACTCCAGATGACTGGTGCATACAATTCTTGTTCAGTAATACCGACTGTTTTAGCCATGGTGCTTTCCATTGTTCTATTAATTATAGTTTTTGAACCAACGCGTTAGCATTGGCTGATAAACTCTTGAATAAGATGAGCAAATACCTCGGGCTGCTCATAATGGACATTATGCCCTGCAGCCTGCACTTGGCGATATTCGAAACCGCTTTGCTGTGCCAGATGAACAAACTTGCTGTCCTTCTCCCCACAAACATAGACTATTGGCAATGCGGCTTGCTCAAGTTGTGCGAGCAGATAAGGCTGCTTTGCCAATGAAGTCGAAAGTAGCATGTGAGCCACTGCCGCCCCAAGATTAGCACTGCGTTGAGTGACTAAAGTTTGTCTTTGCTCATGATTTAATGAAGAAAAAACGGGTTGATGATACCAATCGACCAAAACTCGCTCAATCTGCTCAGTTTGGAAACGATGTGCCCAATGGTGATCATTTTTCAATCGTTGCTCACGTTCAAAAGAACTCTGCAAGCCGAAGTTGCCACCCTCAACGATCAAACCTTGAATATTCAACGCCGAAAAACGCTGCATCGCCACGCCATACATTGCCAGCCTTCCACCAAGTGAATAGCCCACCAATACGATAGGTGTTTTTTCGCCAAGCTGCTTAAGCACGGTTGCAGAAATGTGAGCGCAGCACTCATCAAAGTCATCACATAAGAGAGACTGACTACCGCCATGGCCGGGAAGATCAATCCATAATTGCGAGTATGGCGAAAGAAAAACCGCCGTTTTCGACCAATCTCGCCCACTGCCTAGTAAACCATGTAGAAAAACCACCACAGGCTCGACCGACGTCGAACCTGTGGTGGTGCTGCAATAAAAACGACTACAAAGCATAAACTTGCTGGGTAAATTGTGTGATTTGCTCACCGGCTTGCCCAGACGGCGTGGTCACTTCAACCAATAAGGTGCCAGTACCCTGCTGTAAATGTTCACGGACCAAGCTTTGATAAGCAGATAAGGTTTGCGGACAAACATAACCTAAACGAAACTGCCGTGCGGCGTGTTCAAATTGGTAGCCATGGGGCATTTGGTACAAGGCGGTTTTGTGCGTTTTGGGAACGGGTAATAGATCAAAAATAGCGCCGCCATCATTATTCACCACCACCAGCACCAGAGGCGTGCTGACTTGGCTAAGCAGAGCTAGAGAATTAAGATCATACAGCAATGACGTGTCACCAATAAATACCAACATTGGATTATGATTGGCTCGCTGTACTCCTGCGGCGGTTGCCACTAAGCCATCAATACCCGAAGCGCCTCGATTGGAGTAAACCGAACGTCCCTCAATTTGAGCAAACATATCGGCTAAACGGACGAACAAACTGTTGCCGATAAATAGGTCGGCCCCTTCGCTACGCTCGGCCATATCGAGCGCTAAACCAATCTCTGTAATAGAAGAGTCACCGTTCAAATGCAATTTAGCCAGTTGGGCAATCTCTTGCGCGACCGTTTTTATCCGATCCGACCAACCCGCTTGCGCCGCACCTAAAGCCGTTAATTTACCAATATGCCGATCGACCCAGCACGCAATATCAGTGACAAACTGCTGTTGCATCAGATGGCTTTGATTATTACGTGCCATTTGGGGTGAAACGTAAATATACTGCACGTTACCCATGTGAGCATGGCTAGCTAGCCATTGAGTAAGTCGTTTTGAGACCAGCCGTGAACCGAATTGGATCACCACCTCACTTTCACTAAGCAGCTCACGTGCTCGCGCATTTTGCAACCATAAATCAAAATGCGCCCATTCGCTGCTCACGCCTGATTGTGGATCACATAAGACTGGCCAGCCAAGTTTGTTGGCAAAGTGCTTGGCCTTCTTCGCTTCAGCTAACGTCAACGAACCAAGAATCACCAGCCCTTTTTTACTCAGCCATGCACCATCATCTAACGTTTTGGTTTCGGTTTGGTACTGGCGAGAGCTGAATGCTTGCTCACGCTGACGCCACGCTTCAATCACAGCTAAATAGTCTGCGTAAAGATCTACATCATGTTCGGCATAAAGTGGTTCGGGAAAGGGACAGTTAATATGTATTGCACCACCCATATAATCTTGGTTGGCCATAGCCTCATCCACTGTGGTTAACAACCAAGTCAATGGGATAGTCGTCGATGGACTGGGTAGATTCACCGCCTGCGTGACATGTGATGAGTAAATACCTACTTGATTGATTGCTTGATTCGCACCGCATCCCACGAGCTCAACGGGCCGGTCAGCCGTGAGTACAACGAGTTTTTCACCCGTGAGGTGTGACTCAGCAATCGCTGGCAGTAAATTAGCCGCCGCCGTGCCAGAAGTGACAATCACCGCAACTGGCTTTTGGCTCGCCTTAGCAAGACCTAAAGCAAGAAAGCCCAGCCCACGCTCATCAAAGTGAGTATGGATTGAAAGCTTGTGATTGGTGGCCGCCTCTAAGGTCAAGGGTGTCGAGCGTGAACCTGGTGCAATACAGATCTCTTGCACCCCAAGTCGAGTAAGCTCCTCAAGTAGCGTTTGGCTCCAAATTCGGTTCAGCACTGCTTGGTCATGCTTCATGACGCCACTCCTAGAGGAAAATGGTCGCTGATCAAACTCAATAAGGTTGCCATTTTTTTGTCTAACTCTTGCCATTCATGCTCAGCCACTGAACCTGGAACAATGCCCGCTCCGGCAAACAGTTGGATCTGATTGTCCACCAGCAAAGCGCTGCGAATCGCCACACAAAACTCCGCTTGTTGATGGCTAAAATAACCGACTGAGCCGGCATACCAACCACGTGCAAAAGGCTCATTAGCCTGAATAAAATCCATCGCCGCTTTACGCGGCAGGCCAGCCACCGCCGCGGTTGGTTGTAACGCGTTCAGCAGTTGCACACCATTCACACCCTTTTTCAGCTGCGCATGGATACCCCGTTTTAAATGCTGCACTTTGCGCAAACGCACTAAACGGACGTCCTGTTCAACATCAACCCTTTCAGAATGAGGCGTTAACCGTTCAATAATGTCATCCACTACATATTGATTTTCATTAAGATTTTTACTGTCTTGAGTAAGCCAATGAGATAACTCCATGTCTTGGCTCGCATTTTCTCCCCGACCTATCGTTCCCGCCAGCGCTTCGGTATACAAAGTCTGCCCTTGACGAGCGTACAAACGCTCAGGTGTCGACCCCATAAAGCTGTGCTTTTGATCAAATGCTAATAAAAAATGAAAACTGTGATGATTGTGCGCCGCACTTGCCTTAAGCAACTGCGCCGCGCTTAACGGCTTATCTAAACTGAGTGTCGTTTGCCGCGCGAGCACCACTTTCTTAAACGCTTGATGATCAATTCCCTCAAGCACTTGATTGACCAACTGCTGCCACTTCACCTCATTAGGTTGATGGGTGACCTGTTTTATATGTGACGTCATACCACGTAATGGACTAACTTCAAGTTGCAGTTTATGCAGTGCGACCAAGGTTCGTTGGCGTTCAGCGGTAATATTCGCCGCCAATGACCATTGACCATCACAGCAAATCAGCTCAATTTGCGGTAAAAAGAAAAATGAGGATAAACAACGGCGATTTTTGTCCGTATGCCCATCAAAAGAACGTCCACCCCAAACTCGCTGCTCCTGACCAAGAATAGCGTAGGCAGGTTCAGCCTCAGAAAAAGTATACAGCTGACCTAATGCCACTACTTCTTCGCGCGTATCACGTGACTGCCAATAAAATTTAGGGAAAATGGGTTGCGCTTCAAGCCAATCAATTGGCGCGAAAGGGGGAGCTTCTTGCAGTATTTGTACAAAACGAACGTCATCATCCTTCGCGTCGTTTATTTGCTCGATTAACCGAGCAATAGCTTGATGAAAATGCGACAAATCGACCTCGAAAACATTGAGACACGGGCTCTACTGACGGCTACTCTATTTAGAGAGGGAAACGAAATCAAGGTTACGAGTTATCTTTTGCAGATTCCTGTGATAACGGGCATCCTCATCTGTATCCTAAAAGCGCACAGTGGCAGATTTTTATTCTATCAAACATCAATTTAGTGTAGTTTAATAAAGAAATTATTTATTTTTCAGGAATTATACAATGCAAAATATCGGGATGTCGTCAAAACTCGACAATGTCTGCTATGACATTAGGGGTCCTGTACTCAAACATGCTAAACGCATGGAGGAAGAGGGGCATAAAATACTGAAGTTAAACATTGGTAACCCCGCCCCATTTGGCTTTGACGCCCCAGATGAAATCCTAGTTGATGTGATCCGTAATCTGCCTACTTCACAAGGCTATTGCGACTCAAAGGGGATCTATTCCGCGCGCAAAGCCGTGGTGCAGCACTACCAGAAAAAAGGGCTGCGTAGCCTAGATGTAGAAGATGTTTACATCGGTAATGGTGCTTCAGAGCTTATCGTGATGGCGATGCAAGCGCTGCTTAATAATGGCGATGAAATGCTTGTCCCTGCTCCTGATTATCCATTATGGACCGCTTCGGTCGCCCTCTCCGGTGGCACTGCTGTGCATTACTTGTGTGATGAAGAAGCCGATTGGTATCCTGATCTCAACGACATCAACAGTAAAATCACGCCCAAAACACGCGGTATTGTGTTGATCAACCCCAACAACCCAACAGGTGCTGTCTATAGCCGTGATTTCCTGCTGGAAATTGTTGAGATTGCCCGCAAGCATAAATTGATCATTTTCGCCGACGAAATCTACGACAAAATCTTATACGATGGTGCAACCCATACGCCCATTTCAACACTGGCTGATGACGTTTTAATGGTCACTTTTAACGGCCTGTCAAAAGCGTACCGTGTATGCGGGTTCCGTGGTGGTTGGATGTTCCTTACCGGGCCAAAACACATTGCCAAAGGTTATGTGGCTGGTTTGGAAATGCTTGCCTCAATGCGTTTGTGTGCCAACGTGCCCATGCAGCATGCGATTCAAACCGCATTAGGTGGCTATCAAAGTATCAATGAGCTGATTTTACCCGGTGGCCGACTGCTCGAACAGCGCGACCGCGCGTGGGAATTGATCAACCAGATCCCCGGCGTCTCATGTGTCAAACCTAAAGGAGCCATGTACCTGTTCCCGAAAATCGACACGAAAATGTACAGCATTAAAGATGACCAAAAAATGGTACTCGACTTCTTAAAACAAGAGAAAGTGCTATTGGTTCAAGGAACGGGCTTTAACTGGCCAAAACCGGACCACTTCCGCATTGTCACCTTACCGCATATTGAAGATTTGGAAATTGCCATTGGCCGCTTCGAACGTTTCTTATCGACCTACAGTCAGTAGCATTCTGACGTAAACTTCCATATGCTAAACGGGCGCACTTTTCGATACTAAAAGTGCGCCCGTTTTCTTTTAATCGCCAATTTTTCTCTTGGTCCCCAAAACAGCAAGGATGTTTATTGCAATGAAAGAGAGTCACTTTTTTGCTCACTTAGCCCGAATGAAGTTAATTCAACGCTGGCCTTTAATGCGATCCATCTCCAGTGAAAATATCTCTGAACACAGCCTACAAGTGGCATTTGTCGCTCACGCTTTAGCCGTAATCAAAAACAAAAAATTTGGCGGCAAGGTCAACCCTGAACGGATTGCGATTTTAGGTATGTATCACGATACCAGTGAAGTGTTGACAGGCGATCTTCCGACACCAGTTAAATACTACAACCCCGATATTGCTAAAGAATACAAAAAAATAGAAGCCGCTGCCGAACAAAAACTGCTCTCGATGTTGCCTGAAGAGCTGCGTGAGGATTTTGCTCCATATCTCGTTTCAGACGCCGCGCACCCTGAAGATGTGGCGATAGTCAAACAGGCAGATTCACTCTGCGCCTATCTCAAATGCTTAGAAGAACTCAGCGCGGGCAACCATGAATATGCGCTGGCCAAAAAACGTTTAGACGTCACCTTACGAGATCGCCATACACCTGAGATGGAGTATTTTCTCAATACCTTTGCCCCTAGTTTCGAATTAACGCTGGACGAGATCAGCTAACTCACGCTAAGTTACTTGTTAAGTGTTTGAAAAACATAAATGTACTGCAGGAGATGGCATGGATATATCCATTGACCCCAAATGGCTTGAACGCCAAGATGATGAGCATAAAATCCGCCGCGATGATCACCGCAGCCCTTTCCAACGCGATCGGGCACGTATTCTTCACTCGGCAGCATTTCGTCGCTTGCAAGCCAAAACTCAAGTACATGGCACTAGCTTGAATGATTTCCATCGCACTCGCCTCACTCACTCCTTAGAAGCCGCGCAACTCGGCACTGGTATAGTGGCGCAAATTAAACTCAAGCAACCAGAGTTTCGTGATTTGCTGCCTTCGGATAGTTTGATCGATTCCTTATGCCTAGCGCATGATATCGGCCATCCTCCTTATGGTCATGGCGGCGAAGTGGCGCTCAATTATATGATGCGCGATCACGGCGGCTTTGAAGGTAACGCGCAAACCTTTCGAATTGTGACCAGCTTAGAGCCTTACACCGAACACCATGGTATGAACCTGTCACGTCGCACTGTGCTGGGGTTATTAAAATACCCTGCGCTGCTGAGCCAAACTCGTGCCGCACAGCAACCCAATGCAGTCGCTCACCAGCGTCAGTTGAAAGCTAAAGAGTGGTCGCCCGCCAAAGGAATATACGATTGCGATCACGCGATTTTTTGTTGGGTAACAGAGCCACTCTCTGCGCAAGATAAAGCCCTACTCAGTCAAATGCGTGGTCAGCCCGCAACGCCTTATCAACATCACAAGACTCGCTTTAAATCACTCGATTGCTCAATCATGGAGCTGGCCGATGACATTGCCTACGGCGTGCACGATTTAGAAGATGCCATCGTGCTGGGCATGGTGAATCGCCAACAGTGGCAAGAGGCCGCAGCCTCGAAACTGGCCGAATGCGGCGATGCGTGGTTTGAAGAACACATCGCTTCCATCAGTGAAATGCTGTTTGCAGGCAAACATTATCGTCGTAAAGATGCGATTGGCGGGATTGTTAATGCGCTACTGACTAGCATTCATATTCAAGCCGTTGATGCGCATTTTGAGAATGAATTACTCGCCTTCAACGCCTATTTAGAACCCAATATGGCCGCCGCACTGGAAGTACTGAAATCATTTGTGAGCCAATATGTGATTCAAATTCCGCAAGTGCAGCGTTTTGAATACAAAGGCCAGCAGATCATCATGGATCTGTTTGAAGCGCTAAGCGCCGATCCTGAACGCTTACTGCCAGAAACAACGCGCGGTAAATGGCAAGCCCAAACTAATGAAGACGATGGTATGCGCGTCATCTGTGACTATATTTCGGCTATGACCGATGGCTATGCGCAAAGGCTCCATCAACAGCTGTTCTCAGCTCATAATCACTATTAATGGCTGGTTGAGTGGTAGCTTCTGCCACCGTTACTCACTGATATAGTTGTTACTCGCTGATATAGTTTTGCTTAAAGACCCCAGCTGGCATTTGGCTAATTTGAAAGGCAACCATCGCATCAAAAGCATCAAGGAGCGGTTGAAAATTTTGCCGTGGCTCAAGCAATGACAAGATATAAAAACCAGCTTCAACGGTTGATAAGCTGTTTTCACTCGGTGCCTTGCGAATACGATAATTGCCTTTGAGATCGGTC
Source organism: Vibrio sp. 1151_11 (assembly GCF_029478525.1). Classification (NCBI taxonomy): domain Bacteria; kingdom Pseudomonadati; phylum Pseudomonadota; class Gammaproteobacteria; order Vibrionales; family Vibrionaceae; genus Vibrio; species Vibrio sp. 1151_11. The sequence continues at coordinate 42,433 of NZ_SHMN01000011.1, forward strand.
GGCAAGTGCAAACACGGTAGCGAATGTAAATTGCTCGATAGTTGCCACATTTTATACGCTTTCTTCCAAGTACCATCGAGTAAAATAACTCGTACTTTTCTGGTATCAGCATTGATATTCATAGCCGACACAGGCTGCGCAGTCTCATGCGGGTAAAGTACATAGTTGAGCACATCCGGCTCAGCTAAGCACTCATTCAGCTGAGTGTGCTGGCTAAAATCTTCGGCAACAAAGCGCCTGCAATTGGCTAAAGATAAATCGAGAATTCGGGCTGTGCCCATTGGGCGATGTTCTTCTGTCGGATGTTGAAGAATGATAAGCTCGACCGACGAGGAAAGCGGTACGATCAAAGAACAGATGCAGGCTTTTCGCGCTTTACCACATTGAGAACAGTATCGAGACATAACGTGAATTACTTTCGCCTTTGCTTACTAAACATAAACCATCAAAAAAATCGTTATTTTGCACTACTTGCTATCAGCTTGGTCTGCTTGGGGTTGCAATGGCCGCCACTGGCCGCCCTCAGTGCGTGGAATCGGCCTGCCATTGAAGCGGGCCAATGGTGGCGGATCCTAACAGGAAATTTCACACACACCAACTTTACACACCTTGGTATGAACCTCGCAGGGTTGTGGATTATCCATTTTGTGTTTCAGCCGAGCAGTAAAAAATGGTTAATCAGCCTTCTGGCAACCAGCCTGATGGTAGGCGTCAGCCTTTTTTTGAGCCGTATGCAAGTCTATGTCGGCCTTTCAGGCGCGCTCCATGGAATGTTTGCCTATTTGGCTCTACAAGAAGCACTGCAAGGGCGTCGCAGCAGTTGGCTGTTGGTGGTTGGTGTTATTGTCAAAGTTGTCTGGGAGCAAATTTTCGGCGCTTCAAGTAACACCAGTGAGCTTATTAATGCACGCGTGGCTATCGAAGCGCATTTAGCAGGCATGTTGGCCGGGTTGATACTCGCCATCGGTGAATGGCTGAGATCAAAAAAAACGGAGAAGTAACGCACTTCTCCGCTTAATACTCTCCGAAAAATAATCTGCCTGCTTCGAGAAAGACGCACCTAACCTAAACGATTGGCCGTTGACCGCGACTGATCAATTTCAGAAGCACGCTATCAGCCGCTTCGCCCGCAACACCAGCCAATTTATCAGTCAGTTTTTTCTTCTGCACATAATGGATTGCCAGTACCGTTTTATCTTTACACGCAGCAACCACTAAGTCGTCAGAAGTTTTGATCTCATCGACTAAACCTAGCTCTTGAGCTTGAGTTCCAAACCAGTGTTCACCAGTGGCCACTTTCTCAAGGTCAAGCGCTGGACGATGCTCGCGGATAAAATCTTTAAACAGTTCGTGAGTCTCTTCGAGTTCTTGCTTGAACTTATCGCGCGCTTTATCACTGTTTTCACCAAACATAGTCAGCGTGCGTTTGTATTCACCTGCGGTCAACTGTTCAAATTCAATATCATGTTTTTTAAGCAGTTTATTAAAGTTAGGTAGTTGCGCGATAACGCCAATGGAACCGACAATAGCAAAAGGAGCGGCCACAATTTTATCAGCAATACACGCCATCATATAACCACCGCTGGCGGCCACTTTATCAACTGCGATGGTTAGGGGTAACCTAGCTGCTTTAATGCGATCGAGCTGCGAAGAAGCCAAACCATAACCATGCACCATGCCACCGCCAGTCTCTAAACGCAGCAACACTTCATCACCTTGACGAGCAACGGCGAGAATGGCGGTCACTTCCTCGCGTAGCGAACTCACTTCTTTGGCATCAATACTGCCGTTGAAATCCAAGACAAAGAGATGCGGTTCACGTTTGGTATCTAACGCTCCCTCTTTGGCCGCTTTTTTGATCGCTTTGTCACGTACTTTGTTTTTCTCTTTTTCGCTTTTCTTTTCTGCTTTATCGCGAGCCTTCAAGAAAGCATCATCGTGCAGATGGTGTTCCATCTGCTCGACTATTTCTTTATGACGCTCGGTTAAATTCACCACTTCCAGCTCGCCTTTCTGCGCGCTGTTTTTTCCGCCCACTGATTTCACAATGACCAATAGCACAACAAGAGCGACGACGATTGTCGCAATCTTGGCCAAAAATAGGCCGTAGTCCAATAAAAATTCCAACGTCCTAATCCTCATAGGTTTTGATTTGGTGTATTGTAACCACCTTGTCACGAAGACTTAAAGCAAATCATAACAATAAGGAAGCACAAGGTGGATTATTCAGTTTCTGCAGATGCCCTCAAAGATAGAGTCATTTTAGTTACAGGTGCTGGTGACGGTATCGGTAAACAAGCCGCCATCAGCTATGCAGCCCACGGCGCAACCGTCATTTTGCTCGGCCGCACGGTGAAAAAGTTAGAACAAACTTATGATGAGATAGAAAACGCTGGCTACGCAACACCTGCGATTGTTCCGCTGGACATGAAAGGAGCCACCAAGCAACATTACCTCGATATGATCGATACCATTGCAGAGCAGTTTGGTCGCTTAGATGGTGTGCTACATAACGCGGGACTTTTGGGTGTGATCAGCCCGTTTGATCAGATCGGTGAAGATTCTTATGACGATGTCATGCAGGTCAACGTCAAAGCGCAATTCTTACTCAGCCAAGCGGCGCTGCCATTGCTGCACAAATCTCCAGATGCGCGGATTGTATTTACGTCTTCAACCGTAGGCCATGATGGTCGTGCTTTTTGGGGCACTTATGCTATGTCAAAATTCGCCACAGAAGGGATGATGCAAGTGCTAGCTGATGAGCTAAGCAACACGTCAATTCGAGTGAATGCAATTAATCCCGGTGGCACGCGCACAGGCATGCGCGCCAAAGCTTATCCCGCTGAAGATGTGGAGTTGTTGAAAACGCCTAAAGATATCATGCCGCTTTATCTCTATTTAATGGCGCCGGAAAGCCAAGCCGTGAATGGTCAATGTATCGATGCACAACCGAAAAAGTAATGGCTTAGCTTTTTCTTAATCTTTCAATGCCTTGCCTCATCAGCAAGGCATTGTCGTTTGAGGTGAACGTTACTATTTCATGTCAGCACATTACATTAGAGACGACTTTATTGTAATGATGGCTAAAAATCTTACGAAAGCACATCACGTAATCGGTCTTGTGCCACTTGTACTAATAAATCGGGTTGGAATTTAGAGATAAAACGATCACAACCCACTTTTTGTACCATGGCTTCATTAAAGCTGCCACTGAGTGACGTGTTTAACGTAATAAATAGTGATTTCATTCTCGGATCATTACGGATCTCGGAAGTCAGTTTATAGCCGTCCATTTCTGGCATTTCAGCATCGGTGATCATCAGTAAAAGCTCACTCGTTACATCTCTTCCTTCATCGCTCCACGACTTCAGAAGATTCAATGCTTCTAAGCCATCTCTGCATTCGACAATTTCCAAACCAAGCTGTGAGAGCGTCCCTTTTATTTGGTTACGAGCCGTTGAAGAATCATCCACAATCAGAATTTTTCGCCCGACCATCTCCGCAACCAAATCATGGTCAAGAACGCCTTCTGAGATAGAAACGTCATAATCAATAATCTCAGCTAACACTTTTTCAACATCAATGATTTCAACAATATGGCTACTGTTGACCTCTTTAACATGGGTGATAGCGGTAAGGTAATTAGACCGGCCAGCTAAACGCGGTGGTGGCTGAATTTCAGTCCATGCGGTATTGATAATATTGCGAACTTGCCCAACCAAAAAACCTTGAATGGTTCGATTGTACTCAGTGATGATGAGGTTCTGTTCCTGGCTATCCAAGCGAGATGGAGGAAAACCGATCGCACTGCGCAAATCAATGACAGGAACTGGCACTCCCCTCAATGAGGCTACACCCGTAATATTATGATGAGAACCGGGCAATTTCGTTAACTGAGGAACTTTGATCACTTCCCTCACCTTAAATACATTGATCGCAAAAATTTGCCGGCTATTTAAGCTGAATAAAAGCAACTCAAGTCGATTCTCTCCGACAAGATTGGTGCGCTGGTCAACCGTATTTAAAACACCTGACATACGAAATCCCGAAAATTATAGTGAACTCACATAACAGTATAGCCATATGGGTTAATTGTAAAAAATATAAATGATCTAACCGCGAAAAAATTAACCTTCGACAACTTTCATCAGCAAAAGTCCATCATAGAGAGCTTGTTTAATCAAAGCCGCACCGGGCATGGTTGCCTGTTTATAAAAACGTGATTCCACTAATTCGAGATCTTGATGATAGACAGGTAAGCTCTGCTCTTCGATGCATTTTTGCAATGCAGGGTATAGCACGTTCTTAGCTTGGTTGATAACACCACCGATAAGAATTTTTTCTGGGTTAAATAGGTTGATCACAATTGCGATTGCGGCCCCTAAATAACGCCCTAGTTTCTCTATCACATCCACCGCTAATGGGTCACCCTCTGCTGCGGCCTCACAGATATCTTCAATAGTGATTTCACTGTGCTCAGTCAATGATGAAACCTCACCGTTTGCAATACGCAGCGCCACTTCTTCACGAATTGCTTGCGAACTGGCGACTGTCTCCAAACAGCCAATATTGCCACAATGGCAACGTTTACCGTGCGGATCAATTTGGATATGACCTAACTCACCGATATTCCCGTGCCGACCTTGCAGCACCCTGCCATCAAGGATAATGCCGGCCCCTAAACCGTGGTGAATAGAGATAAGAACTGAATTTTCATTGCCTTGCGAATGGCCAAACAACTTTTCAGCCAGTGCCCAAGCTCGGGTATCATTCGCCACAAATACAGGTAGGCCCGTCGCCTTATAAATTTCAGGACCAAGAGCCAGATTTTCCACATTGTAATGAGGCATCTGCAGTACAATCCCTTGCTCTGAATTCACTAAACCGGGCAAGGTAATTGCGATACTCGTCACTCGATCCAATTGCGACGAGTAGGTTTGAAAAAACTCTTCAATTTCGTAAAGCAACCTAGCGAGCACGTCATCTTGGTCTAGCTCATGGATCTCAATTTTGGTGTCGATCAACACTTCACCACCCAACTCATGCAGGGCAATAATTAAGTAACCACGCCCTAAACGCATGGATAAAAATTGCCATCCCTCATTATTGGTTTGTAAACCAACGGCTGGGCGGCCACGGCTGATCGCTTCTTGTACTGTCGTTTCATGGATTAAATGAGCTTCAATTAACTCACGAGTAATTTTGGTAATACTTGCCGGAGCAAGCTCACTCTCCTTCGATAAATCGATGCGAGAAATGGGACCTTTTTGGTCAATGAGTTTATATACACGACCAGCATTGACCTGTTTGATATGATCAATATGGCCTGGTTGCGCCATATACATTGGGAGCTCCAGAAATCAATAACATGCCAATTTTTTTACTTTGCGAAGTAATTGTGAAGCGCTTTAGTATATTGCCGTGACAAGCATCACGGATATACCTAGATCTTCGTGTATTTAGCCAATAAACTGCCATTTGTTTACATTCAAAAAATATGAAACTCCTCTTTTTTTGTGACAAAAATCATCTGACACCTGTCGATAAATTTCACTCTTATCCCCTTTCTTTCGCCAGATCTTGCATATACTCAATCTAGATTCCCGCCCCATCAGGAGAACACAATGACCGCTGTGTTAAGAAGAACAAAAATCGTGACTACTTTAGGCCCATCAACAGACAAAGGCGAGATATTAGAGGCGATTATCAAAGCTGGCGCAAATGTTGTGCGCATGAATTTTTCACATGGTAGCTCCGAGGACCATAAACTGCGAGCGCAACGAGTAAGAGCTATCGCGGCTAAGTTGGGTCGCCATGTCGCTTTACTTGGTGATTTACAAGGACCAAAAATTAGGGTCTCCACATTTAAAGAAGGAAAAGTCTACTTAAATGAAGGTGACCGATTTGTTCTTGATGCAGAGCTCCCCCCAGGGCAAGGTGACCAAGACTCGGTTGGCATTGACTACAAAAAACTACCACAAGATGTGCAACAGGATGACTTGCTGCTATTGGACGACGGACGAGTACAACTACTCGTCACAGCAGTCGATGGTGCTAAAATACACACCATAGTCACCGTCGGTGGTCCACTTTCAAATAACAAAGGCATCAATAAAAAGGGTGGCGGTTTATCGGCGGAAGCGCTGACCGAAAAAGACAAACGAGACATACTACTCGCCGCCGAAATACAGGTTGAATATCTGGCCATTTCATTTCCTCGCAATGGCGAAGATATGAAATACGCGCGCCGCCTCGCTCGTGATGCAGGCCTTGAGGCCAAGCTCGTGGCGAAAGTGGAACGGGCAGAAACCGTGGCCAGTGATCACAATATTGATGACATCATTATGGCCTCCGATGTGATCATGGTCGCTCGTGGTGACTTGGGGGTAGAAATTGGTGATCCTGAGCTGGTTGGTGTGCAGAAAAAGCTGATCCGCCGCGCTAAGGCACTCAATAGAGTAGTGATCACAGCAACACAAATGATGGAGTCAATGATAGAGAACCCAATGCCAACCCGCGCGGAGGTAATGGATGTTGCCAATGCGGTGCTTGACGGAACCGATGCGGTGATGCTTTCAGGTGAAACTGCTGCTGGTAAATACCCAGTAGAAACGGTTCGTTCGATGGCCGAAGTGTGTGTCGGCGCGGAAAAAATGATCGAAGCTAGCCAACAAAATTATCGAATCGATACTTCGTTTGTGACTGCTGAAGAGACCATCGCGATGTCCACTATCTATGCGGCCAATCACATGGAAGGAATCAAAGCCATGGTGACTCTGACCGAATCAGGAAGAACAGCGCTTATGACCTCACGCTTAAATTCTGTACTGCCTATCTTTGCTATGTCGCCCAATGAACGAAGTTTAAACCGCTGCGCTCTATATCGGGGAGTCACACCCGTCTATTTTGATACCAAAGCAGACACTGGTTTTGATGTGGCCGTTGCAGCTCTCAATACGCTTAAGGAGAAAAAATTGTTAGAGTTCGGTGACTTAGTGATCATCACTCAAGGTGACATTATGGATGTCGAAGGGTCAACCAACTGCATGCGTATCCTGCCGGTCCTTGAATAACCCGTGATCCCCGTTGACTTAATGGTCGCGGGGAAAATAATCCGATGATGCAATACGGGACTGATATGCCGACTGCGCTTGGTTAAATTGGTCGATAAAGCGATAACCCGCCGTCAGTCCCAGCTCATAATCATAAAGCAGATCTTCTTGACTGCTTAAGAGAGATCTTGACCTCAATGGTTCGCTGGGCACAATCTGTAGGATGTAAACATCATCCGGCGGCGCACGCAAAAATTCTTGAGTAAGAGAATAAGTTTGGTAATGCACCATTAACATATCCGCTAACCCCGAATCAAACTTGTCACCAATTAAATGACTCAAGCGATAAATATCATCAGCGCCAAATAACCAGCGTCCACCATTGAGTAGCTCCAAATTCATTTGCTCACGTTTTTGTAGCTTAGAACGTTCTATTTGTTGATGGAGAAGACCACTCCACTCTTGCTTCCAGTAAGACAATTTTTGTCGCCACTGACCTTGAATATTTTGCAAAGGTTCATGTAGCCAATGAGCCTCGTTGTAAGGCTTAGCAGAAGGCAACGGCTTCATCGGTAACCCACTCTCTACCGCGTCGGCATCAGGGCATTCAGTGCGGATTACCGCAACAAAACGGGCACCTCTACGCCATGCCTCCTGAACTGGAATTGATGCCGATACTCCACCATCAATATATAGGTCATCACCCAGCTTGACTTCATGCGGATATAAGCGGGGAATCGCACAGGTGGCAATCAACACCTCTCGCCAGTTACTTTCTAATATCGGGAAATAATGGTCGTGGAGTGAGTGTGCTGAGGTAACAGCAGCATAAGCTTTTCTTTTCGCAAGGACTTGGGCTCCCATATCGACATCCAACCGATAAGGAAATTCCGATATGCGATCTAAAGCCCAATCCAAGTTCATGAACTGCTTACGCCGAACGTAGCTAAATAGATTAAAAAAATTAGCATCCGTGGTGAGTTCTAAAATAAAAGCCTTGCCTAACCCATGCTGACGGCATAGGTAAGCGCACAAATTCAATGCACCTGCAGAGGTGCCATAAAATTCATCAAAGGGGTCAAAATTGGAAAGAAGGAACGCATCTAACACACCTGCGGTAAAAATACCTCTTTGGCCACCACCTTGGGCAACCAATGCATTTTTTCCTCCAATGTACTTTGAGAGCCGATCTAAATCCGCTCTCGTCTCTTTATCAGAGATAGTTCCACTAGTGTTCATCAGCAGAACCCTCGTTGATTAATGGCTGATAGCGATCAAACCAAAACCGACGAGAATAGTAAAGACCGTTGCAGTAATCACTAATGCATATTTTAGATCAAGTTCCATAGCCACCTCCTATCAGATAACAAAGTAATAACATCAGTGTGAAGTATCTTCAAGAATCGGTGGTTTTTCGTGCACAATTATGGAGTTACCATCACAATAACCTAATCGTTAAAAAGTGGCTTAGGTTAATAATTATGCATCAATACAATAAAATCATTCTTATCATCGGAGCTTTATCTGCTCACTATGCACAAGCGCAAGTCATCGTCTCTCCCTTTTTTGGGTATACGCTTGGGGGAGAGGTCGTGGATAAAGCTGGCAATGACTATGATTTAAAAGCTTCCTCTGGTTATGGCCTCGCTATAGAAACTGATTACGAAAAAGGTCGAATTGGTCTGTTTTATGCCACTCAAAACACCGCTGTTGAAACCATTAACGCGGATGCCAACATCCATTACCTCCACTTTCAAAGCAGCATTTATTATCCAACAAGCCAACAATTGACCGCTTATATAGGCCTAGGTATCGGTGGTTCTTATACGGATGTTGACTGGGCTAAAGATAAATATGGTTTTTCTTCAAGCTTGTTTGGGGGTTTTGAGTATGCCTTTACCGATAACATTGCGCTGAATAGCCAAGTGCGTTGGTTAGGTACCTCTGTTGACAACGAAACTTCAGCAACCTGCACACTGCCCTCTTCAGAAACGTGCGTGATTCGTTTTAAATCTGATTGGATCAATCAATTTTCGGCTAATATCGGCCTAACAGTTCGTTTTTAAACCAAGATAAAATTGTGGTGTGATTCACTAGTGAGTGTATGTTTTTCAGTCATACACTCTTCGACAAAAAATAGTTTTATCATTTATATTTTTTAGACAACGAAGTTATAAATTCCATTCTTATTAAAAAATGACGTTCATTCCACCTAGATCCTAATTAATTAACAACTAATACACCATCAAAAAACCAGAGAATAACATTTACAATCTATTGCCTTAACTTAGATTAGTCTGTAGTCTCGAACCCATGCGTAGCTGATTATTTCAGATACAGCAAACACACATCGAACTATTAAGAACAATATTCTGAGTTCTCTGAAAGCTGACAACATATAACACTAACTTTTTGCCAGTTCATGGATGATGGCGCAAATATTCACGGTCTATTTAGTGTACCGATAGTATTCATCGCTCCAACACTGGCTCCGCAGCCGAAGAGAAGCTTCATACCTCAGGGAAGTCGTAAAGGAGTAAACAATGAAGCGAGAACAATGGGGATCCCGTGCAGGGTTCATTCTGGCTGCCGTAGGTTCGGCTATCGGTCTTGGAAACATATGGCGTTTCCCTTATATGGCTTATGAGAATGGGGGTGGTGCATTCTTCATCCCTTACCTTTTCGCCATGATCACAGCGGGTATACCGTTTATGATCCTAGAGTTCAGCATGGGTCAAAAGCATCGCGGTTCAGCACCAGCCACTCTGGCTAAAATTCACGCAAAATTTGAATGGTTAGGTTGGTTCCAAGTAGGGGTTGCCGCTATTATTGCTGTGTATTATGTGGCCGTTATTGGCTGGGCTATTTCCTACTTTGGTATGTCGTTTACACAAAGTTGGGGAACCGATACTAATGCTTTCTTCTTTAGCAACTATTTAGCACTAGGCGATAATTCACCGACCAATCTCGGTAGTATTCAATGGAAAATCGCCATTGCAATGCTGATTGCATGGGCCATTACTTATGCTGCTATCGTCGGTGGAGTGAAATCTGGAATCGAACGCGCTTCAAAAATCATGATGCCAATACTGTTTATCATGGTACTGCTTTTGATTGGCCGCATGATTTTCCTACCAGGTGCATTAGATGGTGTGAACTACATGTTTGAGCCTGACTTTGACAAGATCTGGGATGTGAAGGTTTGGGCTGCTGCTTATGGACAGATTTTCTTCACCCTAAGTATTGGTTTTGCCATCATGCTGGCATATTCCAGCTACCTTCCTGAGAAATCAGACATAACGAATAACGCCTTCATGACAGTATTGATCAACTGTGGTTTCTCAATTCTGGCGGGGATTATGATTTTCTCTGTTCTTGGCTACATGGCTCATGAACAAGGCAAACCGTTGACAGAAGTCGTGTCTGCGGGCGTTGGGCTTGCATTCGTTACGTTACCAGCGGCTATCAACCTATTGCCAGCGCCCTATATTCTTGGGCCAATATTCTTCTTTGCACTTGTTGTTGCAGGCCTAAGCTCACACATATCAATCATTGAAGCCGTCACCTCAGCCGTCATCGATAAGCTAAAATGGAGCCGTAAAAAGGCCGCTAATGTAGTTATCAGCGTAGGGTTTTTGGTTTCAATGGCCTTTGCGACCAACGGTGGCCTGTTGCTACTCGACCTTGTCGACCACTTCGCAAACAACGTGGGTATTATGGCGAGCTGTCTAGTGGAACTTACGCTCATGGCATGGCTATTTAAGATTTCTGACGTACGCAAATACGTGAACAGCATTTCCGATTTCAATATTGGCGTGTGGTTTGATATTTGTCTGCGCTTTATCTCACCTGTGATTTTGGCCATTATTGTCGCCACAAAACTGAACGCTCTATTCACAGAGGGTTACGGTGGTTATGACCTCACCCTAGGATGGGTCATGATCGGGTTACTATTCGCTATAGGCGTAACAATCAATGCAACAAGCCGCAAGGAGTGCAACTAATGACGACAAGTGCAATTATTATGATGATTATTGGTTTGGGCATTACGTGGGGTGGCGCCGCCATCTGCATTAAAAAAGCCATGAACAAACAATAATCCTGTTGATTCTAAAAGCCGATGTCATCATCGGCTTTTTTTATGCCTGTCGACAACCGCTACACCTGCCTCTTGAAGCCAAACCTATTCATGCCACCCAAACCACAGCAAAATTAAACAAGTGATGTGAATAAAGGAATAGAGCGAAATAGCCCTTACTTGATTATCGTTTGAGATAAAGAGAGTTAAGTCAACAAGCCAAGCGTGAGATCCGTCTTATCGCCGCAAGCGGACAACTCACTAATAAATGAGATGGCAATGATCAACTTATAAAAATAGGGGATGGCTGATGAACGAGTTAGCGGCAAAAGAAAAGGAGGCTTTCGCCTCCTTTTTTATAGGGGAATGAAAAGATATGAATTAACCGTGATTACGGATCCACTCATCCATTTCAGTTTTAAGGTTGTCAGACTTAGTACCAAAGATAGCTTGAACGCCACCCGATACAACAACAACACCCGCAGCACCAAGCTGTTTCAATTTCTCTTGGTTTACTGCTTCTGTTTTAGCAACAGAAACACGTAGACGAGTAATACATGCATCTAGGTTAGTGATGTTTTCTTTACCACCAAAGGCCGCAACAAGTTCACCAGCTAACTCACTGCCTGTAGCAGAAGAAGCTTCTTCAGATTCATCTTCACGACCTGGAGTTTTCAGGTTCATCGTACGGATAACGAAAGTAAACACGACATAGTATAGAACTGCATAAGCAATACCTAGACCAACCAATAGCAACATGTTTTCAGCACGAGGAGATTGAACAACAAAGTCAATGAAACCGTTCGAGAACGTGTGACCGTGAACAACACCTAGAGCGTTAGTCAATACATAAGCAAGACCAGCTAGCAAAGCATGAACAACATAAAGTACTGGAGCGATGAATAGGAACGAGAACTCAATAGGTTCTGTGATACCCGTTAGGAATGAAGTCAATGCAGCTGACGCCATGATACCCATTACTTTGGCACGGTTTTCTGGTTTAGCACTGTGTGCAATTGCAATTGCTGCAGCTGGAAGACCGAACATTTTGAATAGGTAGCCACCCGCTAGTTGACCGAAACCGTTACCTGCAGCGCGAGACGCATCATCAGCAGTCAAGAAACAAGTCATGATACCGTGAACGGTCGTACCTGCATTGTTGGTACATGTACCTGCTTCATAGAAGAAAGGCACGTTCCAGATGTGGTGAAGACCAAATGGAATCAATGAACGCTCAACAACACCGTAGATACCAAATGCGGTTACTGGGTTTTGGTTAGCAGCCCAATCAGAGAATGTTGCGATAGCTGAACCTACAGGAGGCCAAATGATAGATAAAACAATACCTAGAGCAATCGCAAGGAAACCCGTAATGATTGGTACTGCACGTTTACCCGCGAAGAAGCCAAGATATTCAGGAAGTTGAATTTTGTAAAAACGATTGAATGCCCAAGCAGCAACACCACCTGCAAGGATACCACCAAGAACGCCTGTCTCGATGTTATCAACACCCATTACGACTGCCATTACTTTTAGCGTCGCAACCATGATGCCATAGCCAACAATTGCTGACAGGCCTGAAACACCATCGTTATTCGTGAAGCCTAATGCTACACCTACTGCAAAGAGTAGTGCCATTTGACCAAAAACCGAACCACCAGCTTGTTCCATTAAATGTGAAACAACTTCTGGTAGCCAGCTAAAGTTCGCTGCACCCACACCAAGCAAAATACCCGCAACTGGTAAAACTGATACTGGAAGCATCAGAGCCTTACCAACTTTCTGCAGGTTTGCAAAAAGGTTTTTAAACATGTTTATGCTCCTGATTAAGTTATTAGAATTGTTTGGGTTCTAACGGCACACCCCCGTAGCCTAAATGTTAGCACCCAATGAAAATGTAACCACATATCGCATTATATTTTTCGCCTCTAAATATATCTTGATGCCACTCAAACTTTCTAGTTAGTAACGAAATTTTGTTTCAAAACAATAGACCGATCACAATGCGGGAGGGTGTAAACACTGCCAATCAATTAATATAACTCCATGTTTTATAATGACATTGTTAACAATACCATTAATTTCACAGAGTGAATAAAATTAGCGCACTTGTTATTTTTAGTAACAAAATTACAATTTTAACTTTCAAGCTTATTTTTTCAACAGATTAAGTAAACAAGGTAATAAGTTGTTAATTATCACGCTAACTTGATAAAAAACGCCGTCTTACAAGCATTTCTCACGACAATTCAACTTTCCGTCGCAAAAAAAGATTTTGGTAATTTTCGGTCGTTTTTTCTTCAATTTCTTTTAATGACAGATTTTTTAGCTGTGCAATATAAGCAGCAACCTCAACAACGTAGGCTGGCTGATTTTGCTGACCACGGTGTGGAACCGGTGCAAGATAAGGGGAATCAGTTTCAATCAGCAAGCGTTCCAAGGGCAGCGCCTTCACAACTTCTTTCAATTCTGTCGCTTGTCTAAACGTGACAATTCCTGAAATAGAAATATAAAAGCCAAGCTCCATAGCGGCTTGTGCAAAGGCAAGATCTTCAGTAAAACAATGGATAACACCACCGCACCTTTCTGCCCCACCATCACGGAGCATTTCAAGAGTATCAGCCCGGGCATTTCGTGTATGAATAATCAAAGGTTTGTTAAGGGCAACGGCGGTTTCAATGTGCTGTGAAAACCGTAACTTCTGTAACTCAGCCGTTTCCGGTTGATAGTGATAATCTAGCCCCGTTTCGCCAATCGCCACCACTTTGGGATGACTCGCGTATTGACGGAAGCGGGTCAATTCAAAATGACTTTCAACGTCAAGTGGATGAACACCACAAGAAGCATGAACATTATCAAAGGGCTGAATAAGCTCTAACATTGGTTCAAAAGAATCCAGCGTTACGCCAACAGAAAGCAATTGCTTAACATTGGCTTGACGAGCTTTTTCTACTACATCAGCAACATCGATATGGAGCGTATCGTAATCAAGTTTATCTAAGTGGCAGTGCGAATCTACAAACATGTTTTCTCATCATTAAAGTTAAATAGCCAATCGCTGATCAGTAGCTCGCTATTGAGCCCACTAAACGTCTTTAGTTCTTCCATTAAACGAGTTAATGCCTTGGTTTGGCGATAAAGTACTGGGTAGCTGATCTGTTTTGCTAATCGAAGGCTAATAGGAAGCTGCTGCTGTTCAACCACGCCAAATTGTACCTTTTGCGTATCGGTCAACATGGTCCACAACCAAGCCAAATATTGGGTAGGCACCTCATTAATCTGCTTCACACAAGCGGAAATATCGGCACTGGCATCGGTTAAGCAATGAGCAATATTTTGCTCAAAAGCCTGATATTTTGCTAACTCTCCCGATTGAATAAACGCCAACGTATTTAGTGGTGAATAACCATTTAAATGCGCCGCATAAGGAGGGACAGGTTGCGATGTCTGTTCACTTAACCAATGCGAGACTTGTTCACTGCTCGGTGGTGTCAGCACCGTTTTTTGACAGCGACTGATAATGGTTGGGAGTAATGGGTTGATACGAGAGGCGACAAGTAAGAAAAAACAATTGCGCCCCGGAGCTTCTAACGTTTTGAGCAGTGCATTCGCTGCTGATTCATTCATGGAATCGGCGGGATTAATAACGATAAAGCGAGCACCAGAAAGCTGCGCCGATTCTTGAGCCAACTTATTGCATTGCCTAATTTGATCAACGGTAATCGCCTTCCCCTCTTTTTCAGGCGAGATCAGATGAAAATCAGGGTGACTACCAGACTTCATCAATTCGCAGCTATGACAAAACCCACACGCTTCTGAATGGCTATGCGAACACATCACTGCTGCACTCAACTTCTCAATGAGCCGTTCAGCGCCCAGCCCTGAGGGAGAAACGAGTAAGCTCGCCGCAGGGAACTGCTGGTTATTGAGGCTGGTTTGCCACTGAAGCCAATAGCCTGCTAACCAAGGATACAGATCATTTATCATTAATTTGTTACTCAATGTTTAGCCCTAGTTTCTCTCTAGCATATTGGTTTCTAGAAACTGGGTTAACGCTGCTTTGATAGAGAATGCCACCGCTTCTATTGTTTGTTCAGCATTAATCACAGCCACGCTTTTATCTTCCTTAGCTAGGGCAAGGTAACGTTCACGCGTGCGCTCAAAAAAACCAATATCCATTTTTTCGATACGATCAAGCTCACCTCGACCTCTGGCTCTTTCTAAACCGATGCTCGGATCTAGGTCCAAATAGAGAGTAAAATCTGGCTTAAAATCACCTAGCGTTACCTTTTTAAGGTTTTGCATCGTTTCTAGCGGAATTTGCCTCCCACCACCTTGGTAGGCTTGAGAGGACATATCATGGCGATCACCAACCACCCACGAACCAGCCGCAAGTGCAGGCTTAATCACATTTTCAACCAATTGAACACGAGCGGCGTACATTAATAGCAGCTCAGTCATATCCTGAAGCACTTCACCGTCATGCTCTTCTTTGACTAAAGCGCGCATTTTTTCTGCTAAAACAGTCCCGCCCGGCTCACGAGTATGAGTGATATTTGTCACGCCGAACTCAATAAGTGTTTCTCTAATGGATTGAATAGCAGTGCTTTTTCCTGCGCCTTCTAAACCTTCTACAACAATAAATTTAGCATTCATGACTGGGTTCTTAACTGTTTTAAATAAGCGCGAACAGCGCGATTATGTTCATTCAATGTTTTAGAAAAAACGTGTCCACCAGAGCCACTGGCAACAAAATACAAATAATTACTCTGCTCTGGGTTTAATGCCGCTTTGATTGAGGCTTCCCCCGCCATCGCAATAGGCGTAGGAGGTAAACCAAAAATAGTATAAGTATTAAATGGCGTCGGTGTTCTTAAGTCTTTTTTACGAAGATTGCCATCATAGGCATCGCCAAGCCCGTAAATGACCGTAGGATCAGTCTGTAGCCGCATCCGTTTATTGAGTCGATTGACAAAAACGGAGGCAATGCGCCCTCGCTCTGAAGCAATAGCCGTTTCCTTTTCAATAATTGACGCCAAAATCAACGCTTCATAAGGCGTTTTAATTGGCAGATTTGGCTGGCGATTGGCCCAATGTTGATCGAGTATTTTCTCAAGACGTCTATTGGCCCTTTTTAGGATCTCAAGATCGGTCGTTCCAAAAGGGAAATGATAAGTCTCCGCTAGAAACAATCCTTCAAGCTTTTGCTGCTCAATGCCTAATTTTTGGGCAATGTCGGCTTCTGCCAAATCAGCTATCGTGTTTGTCACGCCTTCAGTTTGTGCAAGCAGAGCTCGCCACTCATTAAAGCGGCTCCCTTCGACAAAGGTAATAGAGAACTGATGCTCTTTACCGGATATCACGTCACTTAAGAGATCGATCAATCGATCTCCGGGTTGTACTTGGTAAGTTCCCGCCTTAATTTTGGTTATTTCAGGATGCAGACGTCGCACTAACTTGTACATCGAAAAATCCGTTATCCATTTTTTCTCATTCAATAGCGTTAATACGCCATTAAGGCTTGTACCAGATTTTATGGTCACGACTTGCGATGAAGGAAGCGATAGAGGCTGTTCTAAATAAGCATCTACCTGTCGCTCAATGTAGAAATATCCAGCTCCAACGGCGATAATGATCAGTAGTAATACAACGAGGATTCGATTAATCACGAGTTAAAACGCTCCTGAAAATAGCGTGTTATTTTACCAATAGGGAAAATCGTATTTGCAATTGCCGTGACAGGCGCAACGCCTAATAAGGAGTTAGTAATAAATACTTCATCTGCCGACAATAACTCTTCTAATGAGAATGCTCTCACCTCAACCTTGAGATCGGTAGCCGCAGCCAATAATACACGGCGAATAACCCCAGCTACGCCTGCATTATCTAAGCTTGGCGTACATAACCTATCCCCTGACACCCAAAAAATATTTGCAACCGTAGTTTCTATGACATGCTCATTGATGTCTAGCGCGATGCCGTCAGCGTACCCTTTTGCATCCATCTCTGACTTCAATAAAACTTGTTCTAGTCGATTGTTATGTTTGTGACCCGCCAATAATGGCGAGAGTCCCATCCGCTGTTGGCATACACCAAGCTCGATACCATCGGCTATCCACTGACCATAATGGGCTGGATACTCAAAGGTACTGATAGTGACTTGAGAATCGCCAACGTTAGCAGGGCTATAACCCCGACCACCTTGTCCGCGGCTAATATGAATTTTCACACCAGATTTTGCGGTACGAGGAACGATCGTTGAGAGCCAATGTTCAACTTGCCGCCAATCAGGGGCGGGAATAGCTAAACACCGCAAACAAGATTCCATGCGTTCAACGTGCATATCCCAATATTGAAGCTCACCAGCGCAAACGAGAATCGTTGTGAAGCAACCATCCCCATACTGAAAAGAGCGATCAGTAAGAGATAGAGTGTCACTAGGTTGTCCATTTACCCAAAACATCGTGCTTACCCCACAAAAAGAAACGGCTCAATGCTAAGCATCAAGCCGTTCAAACTCAAGTGTCACAACCACAATCATTAGATTTTTTTGAAAATCAACGAGCCGTTTGTACCACCAAAACCAAAAGAGTTACAGATTGCATATTCCATACCTTCCACTTTGCGGGCAGTGTGTGGAACAAGATCAATGCCTAAACCTTCTTCTGGATCATCAAGGTTAATGGTTGGTGGAACAATTTGGTCAACTAATGACATAACGGTGATAATGGCTTCAACAGAACCAGCCGCGCCTAGCAAATGACCAGTCATCGATTTAGTAGAAGAGACAAGAACTTGTTTCGAACCTTCTTCACCTAAAGCGCGCTTAACACCTTTAATTTCCGCAACATCACCAGCTGGAGTCGAAGTACCATGCGCGTTGACGTAACCGATTTGAGTACCTGTTACGCCCGCATCACGCATCGCGGCTTCCATCGCTAACGCACCGCCTGAACCGTCTTCGCTTGGTGAAGTCATGTGATAAGCATCACCAGACATACCAAAGCCAACTAACTCAGCGTAAATCTTCGCACCGCGTGCTTTAGCATGTTCATATTCTTCAAGAACCATAACACCCGCACCATCGCCTAGAACAAAGCCATCACGGCCCTTGTCCCAAGGACGAGACGCTTTTTGCGGTTCATCATTACGCGTAGACAATGCTTTTGCTGCGCCAAAACCCGCCATGCCAAGTGGTGTCGATGCTTTTTCTGCACCACCTGCCACCATCGCATCGGCATCACCGTATGCAATCATACGTGCCGCATGGCCAATGTTATGTAAACCTGTTGTGCATGCGGTAGAAATAGCGATATTTGGACCACGAAGACCACGCATGATAGACAAGTTGCCTGAAACCATGTTGACAATCGTTGAGGGTACAAAGAACGGGCTCACTTTACGTGGGCCTTTTTCTACCAAGGCATGATGGCCAGTTTCAATTAAATCAAGACCACCAATACCAGAGCCGATAGCAACACCGATTCTTGGGGCATTTTCTGGAGTTACTGTGATACCAGAATCATTAAGTGCTTGGATACCCGCCGCAATACCGTACTGGATAAAGAGATCCATCTTACGGGCATCTTTTTTAGACATATACTCTTCGCAGTTAAAGTCTTTGACTAGACCTGCAAAACGAGTTGAAAAATTGGTGGTATCAAAATGTTCGATATTAACGATACCGCTTTGACCAGCTAGCAGGGCTTTCCAAGAAGATTCTACAGTGTTGCCTACCGGTGACAACATACCCATGCCAGTGACAACGACACGACGCTTGGACACGATCATATTCTCCGGAGTTGAAAAGTTCTATGAGAGGTATAGAAGAGTTAGAAAAACTCAGGCGGCCAGAGGGCCGCCTGGGGAGAGATATTACTGAGCGCTGTTTACGTAGTCGATTGCAGCTTGAACAGTAGTGATCTTCTCAGCTTCTTCATCTGGAATTTCAGTATCGAATTCTTCTTCTAGAGCCATTACTAGCTCAACTGTATCTAGAGAATCAGCACCTAGATCTTCTACGAAAGAAGCTTCATTCTTTACTTCTGCTTCGTCTACACCTAGCTGTTCAACAATGATTTTCTTTACGCGTTCTTCGATGTTGCTCATGTTTTCTTTTCCTTTACAGATTTCGCCTAATGCGATGGTTCCGTAGTTTATTCTAACTAGGGAAAGTTGCAAGTGGGTCATTGCTGGTCAAACCACAATTTTACCGATTTTAACCGAAATTAAGACCATTTTTGACTTAAATCATGCACAAATGTTGCGCATATAGTTAGCAAGTTTTACACGTTGTTGACAATAGCAAAGCCTTTATTTCATCAATAACGTTCAAAAACCAACTTATACCATGTACATCCCGCCATTTACGTGCAAAGTTTCACCCGTAATGTAGGCAGCCTCTGGAGAAGCTAAAAATACCACTGCCGACGCAATTTCGCGTGGATCGCCTAAGCGGCCAGCTGGCACTTGGGCTAGTGTAGCAGTACGTTGGTCATCATTCAGCGCTTTTGTCATATCTGTTTCGATAAAACCTGGCGCAACTGTGTTAACCGTCACACCACGAGATGCAACTTCGCGAGCCATAGACTTAGTAAAGCCAATTACGCCCGCTTTTGCCGCTGCGTAGTTGGTTTGACCAGCGTTACCCATAGTACCGACCACAGAGCCCACATTGATGATGCGACCATTGCGCTTTTTCATCATGCCACGTAGCACCGCTTTCGATAAGCGGAAGATAGACGTTAAATTGGTATCAATAATATCTGACCATTCATCATCTTTCATGCGCATTAATAGATTATCACGAGTAATCCCGGCGTTATTCACAAGAATATCGATCACGCCAAACTCGTCATTGATGGTTTTCAGCGTCGCTGCGATAGATTCCACATCCGTCACGTTCAGCGCTAAGCCTTTACCATTATTACCAAGATATTCACTGATTGCCGCTGCACCGCTTTCGCTAGTAGCCGTGCCGATCACTGTTGCACCGCGTTCAACTAATAATTCAGCGATCGCTCGGCCAATACCACGGCTTGCGCCAGTCACGAGAGCAATTTTGCCTTCTAGGTTCATCATCTATTCTTTCCTTTGATTACTTAACGGCATCAAGTGAAGCAATGTCATTCACTGCTGCTGATTCAAGCGATTTAATAATGCGCTTAGTCAGGCCTGTCAAAACTTTGCCTGGGCCAACTTCAAGCAGCTTTTCTATGCCTTGCTCACTCATCAACTGTACACATTCCGTCCAACGAACAGGGCTGTATAGTTGACGAACTAACGCATCTTTAATTTTGGCCGGATCAATTTCTGCTATTACATCCACATTGTTGATAACCGGAATTTGTGGTGCATTAAATTCAATCGATTGTAATGCAACCGCTAACTTGTCTGCTGCTGGCTTCATTAAAGCACAGTGAGAAGGAACAGAAACTGGCAATGGCAGCGCACGCTTTGCTCCGGCCTCTTTACATAACTGACCCGCACGTTCAACTGCATCTTTATTGCCTGCGATGACAACTTGACCTGGCGAGTTAAAGTTAACCGGTGAAACCACTTCACCTTGAGCAGCTTCTTCACACGCTTTTGCTATCAGCTCATCATCAAGACCGATAATAGCCGACATCGCGCCTACGCCTGCCGGAACGGCTTCTTGCATTAACTGACCACGCAGCTCTACTAATTTGATGGCTTGCTTAAAGTCAACTACACCTGCACACACCAGTGCGGAATACTCACCCAAGCTATGGCCAGCAAGCAAGGCTGGCTGCTCTAAACCTAGGCTTTGCCATAACCGCCAAAGGGCAACAGAAGAAGCGAGTAATGCCGGTTGAGTACGAGAGGTTTGGTTAAGATCTTCTACTGGGCCATTTTGTACCAATGCCCATAAATCATAACCCAGCACTTCAGAAGCTTCGGCAAATGTCTGTTGAATGACATCATACTGCTGACCAAGTTCCGCAAGCATACCAACTGATTGCGAGCCTTGACCTGGAAATACGATAGCAAACTTGCTCATTGTTTGTTTCCTTAAGTAAAAACAAGAGGTTGAACCAACCCCTTAAAATAAAAATCTATCCGCTTAAAACTTAACGAGTGCCGAGCCCCAAGTAAAACCACCACCGAAGGCTTCAAGCAATAACGTTTGACCACGTTGAATTCGACCATCTCGTACGGCTTCATCGAGCGCGGTTGGGACGGTAGCAGCAGACGTATTACCATGGCGATCAAGCGTTATTACGACTTGGTCAAGTGACATCGATAGTTTTTTCGCGGTCGCGGAAATAATGCGATAGTTAGCTTGATGAGGCACTAACCAATCTAATTCTGATTTGTGCATGTTATTGGCAGCAAGCGTATCTTTAACAAGCTTAGAGAGTTGCGTCACCGCCACTTTAAAGACTTCATTACCCGCCATATAGAGCCATTTATCCGCATCACCACCACGCTCTGGAACAGGCAAGCTCAAGAGCTCACCAAACTCACCATCAGAATAGATATGAGTCGACAAAATGCCCGGCTCTTCACTTGCGCCAATAATGACAGCGCCTGCGCCATCACCAAATAAAATGATCGTCGAACGGTCCGTTGGATCGCAAGTTTTAGACAAGGCATCAGCACCAATGACAAGAATGTTTTTACACATACCCGATTTAATGTGTTGATCTGCAATCGATAATCCATAGACAAAACCCGAACAGGCCGCCGCTAAATCAAAAGCAGGACATCCTTTGATGCCAAGCTTGCCTTGTACCTGACATGCTGCCGAAGGAAATGCATGGCTACTGCTGGTTGTGGCAACAATAATCAGATCAATATCGTTTTTATCAATGCCGGCCATTTGAATGGCATTTTGCGCTGCATAGAAAGCCATATCCGCAACGGTTTCATTCTCCGCGCAAATACGGCGCTCACGAATACCCGTACGGGCAATAATCCACTCATCGCTTGTCTCTACCATTTTCTCTAAATCTGCGTTGGTACGCACCTGAGATGGCAAGTAGCTGCCAGTACCTAAAATTTTGCTATACATGAAGACTAATAATGCCTCTCGAGTAAAACCGCTTCCAAACGATCGCTTATACGGCTGGGGACTTGTCGTTTGACCTCGTGTACCGCTTCGGAAATCGCATTCACGACGGCGAGTACATCAGCACTTCCATGACTTTTTATGACAATGCCGCGCAATCCTAACAAACTTGCGCCGTTATACTGGTCGGGGTTCAATGTTTTTAGTTCAGTAAATAATGAAGAAAACAGTTTTCGTGCAATCCAACCCTTTATGGATGAGCCCAAAAGTTGGCTTTTTAACTTATCAATAAAGAGTTGTGCTGTGCCTTCACATGCTTTCAGGCAAACATTACCGACGAAACCATCGCAAACAATCACATCAGCGACATCATCCAACAACTGATTACCTTCGATATAGCCGATATAGTTGACGGCCTGAGTTTGATTCAACATTTCAGCGCAACGCTTCACTAAATCATTCCCTTTAATCTCTTCCGCACCAATATTAAGGATGGCAACTTTTGCAGAGCGGCCTAAATGCTGTTCGGCTAGCGCACTCCCCATGACAGCAAATTGAAACAGAGAATCTGCATCACTTGATACGTTCGCACCCAAATCCAGCATCCAAGTGCGTTGACCTGAAGCCGTCGGCAACGCTGAAACTAATGCAGGACGATCAATGCCGGGCAGCAATTTCAGACGAAAACGAGATAACGCCATGAGCGCACCTGTATTACCACCACTGACACAAGCATCAGCACGGCTATCAGAAACTAGGTCAATTGCTATGCCCATTGAACTTCCAGCACTATTGCGTAAGGCCAGAGAAGGTTTTTCGGAGTTAGAAATAACGCGGTCACTGTGCAAAATACTCAAGCGAGTATTAAGTTCATAACCTAATTGAGATAATTGATGTGTGATCAAAACTTGATCACCAACGAGGATCACTTTGAGCTCTGGGAAATGCGACAGTGCCTGCACGGCGGCAGGCACTGTTACGCGAGGACCGAAATCCCCGCCCATTGCATCAAGTGCAACGGTTAAATATTGCAAAGGTCAACCTTACTTGCTGATAACCTTTTTGCCACGGTAATAACCGTCAGCAGTCATGTTGTGACGTAGGTGAGTTTCACCTGAAGTCGCATCTACAGATAGTGCAGATGTAGTTAGCGCATCATGTGAACGACGCATGCCACGACGTGCGCGTGATTTTTTGCTCTTTTGTACGGCCATTGACCCTACTCCTTTGTCTTAACCTATAACGAATTATCGTTTTAAGTTTTTTAAAACATCAAATGGATTCGGCTTTTCTTCCGCTAGTTCTTCTGGAAGTTCACCAAATACTAAATTGTCTGAATTAACGCTACATTCCGCTCTATCGTGCATTGCTACTTGTGGCAAATTAATGATGAACTCGTCTTCAACTAATTGTACAAGGTCGATCTCACCGTACTCATTCGGATCTACCAAATCGTACTCTTCCGGTGCGTCTTCATCCGTTTTACTCCCCAAGTAAGGAGTATACTTGAATTGGACTTCGCACTCATGTGCGAAAACCTTGTTACAGCGTTGACACTCTAAATCGACAGAGATGTTAGCTTTACCAGAGATAACAACTAGTCGCTGTTCATCAAGCCCAAATGACAATGAGACTTGTGCGTCGCGTTTAACGCCTGCGACTGATTCTTCTAAACGCTTAAAAAGACTGAGTTGGATGATACCATCACAATCAAGCCGTTTTTGAGCCGCTTTAGCCGGATCAATCGATCGCGGTATTTTTACCTTTTGCATAGGGCGCGAATATTATCTTCCAAATCGGTTTTAGTCAAAGAAAAAGGCAAAAAAGTTCGTTTTTTCCCCTTTCCACTGAGAGAATTATGTACAGCATGTCTGATTGATATATGCTGCGGTAAAATTCGCAGCAATTCTAAATCAAAATGCAAAATTACCAACTAGTTTTAGCATCTACTTCGCCGTTTCGGCAGCAATTACTTAAAAAGCTGGATCTACCTTTTGTTACCTGCTCGCCTAATTGCGACGAAACTCCGTTATCTAGTGAGTCCGCACAAGATCTGGTGACTCGTTTAGCAGAAACGAAAGCAAGATCTTGCCATCCAAACCAACCCAGTTTAGTCATCGGTTCTGATCAAGTTTGCGTGATTGACGGTGAGATTATTGGCAAACCTCATACTCAAGAACAAGCCATTAAGCAGTTACTCAAACAAAGTGGAAAAGCCATCACTTTTTATACTGGGCTTGCGGTTTACAACTCAGTCTCTGGTCAATGCATGGTCACCGTAGAACCCTTCACGGTTCATTTTCGCTCTTTATCTAGCGAGATGGTGACGGCTTACGTGGCAAAAGAACAGCCACTACAGTGCGCAGGCAGCTTTATGTGTGAGGGCCTAGGCATTGCACTTTTTGAACGTTTAGAAGGTGATGACCCTAATAGTTTGGTTGGGCTACCATTAATTAAGCTAGTCTCAATGCTTGAGTCTCAAGGCATTACCGTTTTAGGATAATGATTAACAGTGAGCGCCTTGATCCGCGCTCACTTTTATACCATGACTTCGACCATTACTTTATGTTTCTACTATGTTTCTACTCGTTACCGAATAGAAGCTGGCCTTAAGCGTTTCTCAATTTGACTAATGCTTGCTCTAGTTGAGTATCGAGTGGTGCATTAATGTCCATTAACGCCTCTGTCGAAGGGTGAATAAAACGAATATTGGCCGCGTGTAAGAATAATCGGTCAATGCCAAACTGTGCGGTATATGCGTCAAAACGGCGGTCACCATAACGATCATCCCACGCAATCGGGTGCCCTGTATACTGAGTATGAACGCGGATCTGATGAGTACGGCCAGTGATCGGACTGGCTTGCACCAAAGTTGCTTGTGCAAACTGTTCAAGGATCTTAAAGCGCGTTTCCGATGCTTTACCGTTTGGATTGACTCGCACAATGCTGTTCACTTCATTTTTCAATAGTGGCGCATTCACGACTTTACAGCTGCTTTTCCATTGCCCCATAACTAAAGCAAAGTAATATTTTTGAATCGTTTTTTCTCTAAACTGGGCTTGGAGATGGCGCAGTGCGGAGCGCTTTTTAGCCACTAATAAAATGCCCGACGTATCGCGATCGATACGGTGCACCAATTCCAAAAAGCGAGCTTCTGGGCGCAATGCCCGCAGCGCTTCAATTGCGCCAAATTTCAAACCACTCCCACCGTGAACAGCCGTACCGGAAGGTTTATTCAGAATAAGTAAGTGCTCATCCTCAAAAATAATGCAGTGTTCTAGCTCGGCGACTTTACTCAATTTGGTATTGGGTGTGTTGCTCTCTTGATCCGACTGTTCGAGAGTCACTGGTGGTATTCTCACCACATCACCAGCCGATAACTTATATTCTGCTTTGATGCGTTTTTTATTTACACGAACCTCTCCTTTGCGCAGGATTCGGTAAACCATACTTTTGGGAACGTTTTTTAATTGGTTACGCAAAAAATTGTCAATGCGTTGACCAGCCATATCTTCATCGATATCGATGAGCTGGACTTGGGTTCTAATTTCACTCATGGGCGCCATTGTACCACTGTAAATTGTTTAAATTCACATTTTCTTCGCCACAAAAAAGAATATTTTCATCTGCTGTTTAATGGCAAATTGGCGAGAATTACACCAATTGAAATGTGACTGTGGATAAAATTAAATATTACCCATTACAATTCTTACTTTAACAACTAAAACTCTTTGATAAACATTAAATTAGCCATCTAACTTTTAGACCTATTCTCATTTTTTTGACCTGTTCATAACAAAGCAGATTGCTGTGTTTACCTGTCACTGCTATAGTTCACAGCTGCAATGAATGATTCGGTGATTTTTTATTCTTTACCGTCCATTTTTGAGCAAAATAGTGAGTAGACTGCTAAGCGTCAATGTGCTGCACATGGCGTAAGACACTATTGAGCGAAGCTATCTTGTTGCTCTACTCATCGTCATTTCATGTTGAGTATTTTCCGCCAATACGCGGATCGCAGGCAATCGTGTGCGTGCGATAACTGAAGTGCCCTAGAGCATCCCCTCCAGCCGGGAGGCTGCACCTTTTAGTCATGGGATCTGGCACCGTGAAAACGAAACCCAGCAACAAGTCCAATAATCAAAACTAAAGAAAGATAACGAGATTTTTAAATGAAAAGAATGCTAATTAACGCAACTCAAAAAGAAGAGTTGCGTGTCGCGCTGGTTGATGGCCAACGACTTTTTGATCTAGACATCGAAAGTCCAGGGCATGAATCTAAAAAGGCGAACATCTATAAAGGACGTATCACCCGTGTTGAACCGAGTTTAGAAGCTGCATTTGTTGATTACGGCGCTGAACGTCACGGTTTCCTTCCTCTCAAAGAAATTGCCCGCGAATACTTCCCTGATGGCTACACTTACCAAGGCCGTCCAAACATCAAAGAAGCGCTTAAAGAAGGCCAAGAAGTTATTGTCCAAGTTGAAAAGGAAGAACGAGGCAGCAAAGGCGCTGCGTTGACCACTTTCATTTCTCTTGCTGGTAGCTACCTAGTTCTTATGCCAAACAATCCTCGTGCCGGTGGTATTTCACGCCGTATCGAAGGCGATGAGCGTACCGAATTAAAAACCGCATTGAGCAGTTTAGAGCTTCCTCAAGGCATGGGCCTTATCGTTCGCACTGCAGGTGTGGGCAAAAGTGCGGAAGAGCTAGAGTGGGACTTAAACGTTTTGCTCAATCACTGGAGCGCAATCAAACAGGCTTCCGATTTGCGTCCTGCACCGCTACTTATTCACCAAGAGAGCAACGTCATTGTACGCGCAATTCGTGATTATCTGCGTCGTGACATTGGTGAAATTCTAATTGATAGCAACACAATTTATGAACGTGCCCTTGAGCACATTCGTTTGGTGCGTCCTGATTTCGTGAGTCGTGTAAAAAAATACGACGGTGAAGTACCCCTATTTAGCCATTACCAAATTGAAAGCCAAATCGAATCAGCTTTCCAGCGTGAAGTGCGTTTGCCTTCTGGTGGCTCTATTGTTATCGACCCAACCGAAGCATTGACCTCAATTGATATCAACTCTGCTCGTGCAACAAAAGGCGGCGATATTGAAGAGACGGCGCTTAACACCAACTTAGAAGCAGCCGATGAAATTGCTCGCCAATTACGTCTGCGCGATTTGGGCGGATTAGTGGTTATCGATTTCATCGATATGACTCCTGTTCGTCACCAACGTGAAGTAGAAAACCGTTTACGCGATGCCGTACGCCTAGATCGTGCTCGCGTACAAATTGGCCGTATTTCACGTTTTGGCTTGTTAGAAATGTCGCGTCAGC
Source organism: Vibrio sp. 1151_11 (assembly GCF_029478525.1). Lineage (NCBI taxonomy): Bacteria > Pseudomonadati > Pseudomonadota > Gammaproteobacteria > Vibrionales > Vibrionaceae > Vibrio > Vibrio sp. 1151_11. The sequence continues at coordinate 69,935 of NZ_SHMN01000011.1, forward strand.
GCTTGAGCCCATCACTTGCCGAAGCAAGTCACCATATCTGCCCACGCTGCTCTGGTACCGGAGTGGTTCGTGATAATGAATCTCTTGCGCTCTCTGTTTTACGTCTCATTGAAGAAGAAGCACTAAAAGATAATACCGCTCAAGTTATGGCGGTGGTTCCCGTTCCTATTGCATCTTATCTACTCAATGAAAAACGTCGCTCAATCAATCATATTGAACGCATTCAAGAAGTCGAGATCACGATTGTCCCTAACTCTGAAATGGAAACGCCTCATTTTGAAGTGATCCGTGTCCGTGAAGGGGAAGAGCAAGAAATACTCTCTTACTTAGTGCCAATGAAACTAGAAGCGCTGAAAGAGGCAGAAGGTAAAGAAAGCTCAGATATCGATTTCAAACCAAAACGCATTGAAGAACCAGCGTTGAAAGGGTTTGCTGCTCCAGCACAAACTATTCCAGCTCCAACACCTAAAGCAGAGGTAGCGGTTCCAGTCAAAGAGATCGCTGTTGAACCAGGCAAACCAGGTCTATTTGGCCGCATCGTTAAAGCTCTTGGTAGCATCTTCTCAACCACCACGGAAGAGGTGAAAACTGAGGAAGAGCAACAAAAACAAGAAAACGAACGTAGCCAAGCACCACGCCAGCGTCGTGATCGAAATGACCAACGTCGTCGTAACGGACGCGGTGAAAATGTTAATCGCGACAACGCAAACCGTGACAGAAACAAACGTAAACCTGTCAATACCTCTGCTCTTGTTGAAGAAACACAAGATAAAGAAACTGTTGCCGCCAACGAGCCTCGTAAGACACAAGCTCGCAAGCCAAAACAAGAGCGCCGCAACAAGCGTGATGACAGCAAATCTGAAAAGTTAGCGGAACAAGGGCTACAACTTGCGGCTGAAGCGCAAGCCGTTACCTTGACAGCGAATGAAGATAAAACGGAAGAGAAAACGGCAAAAGTAAAAGAGCGCCGTCAACGCCGTAAGTTAAACAAACAAGTTCGTGTAAAAGATCAGACAATAGCTCAAGAACAACCAGAAGCTGAAATGTTGATTAATACAACCCCGGCAGCAGAGGTTATTGAAGCCGTAAAAGCTGAAATAGCACAATCTGTTGAGCCATCGGTTGTTACACCAAACGACGACAATGAGAATGACGATCAAAATCAACGTCGCAATCGCCGCTCCCCTCGTCATTTACGAGCCAGTGGTCAACGTCGACGCCGTGGTCGTGATCGTCGCCCTAACCCATTCCGTTTACGTAAAGGTGGGGTTGCCTCTCCTGAGATGGCAATGGGTAAAGTGATGCCTCGCTATGACCTCTCTAAACCTGTGTATCAAGCACCGGTAACAGAGCAAGTCGCAGCGGTTGAACCTGTTCAACAAATTGCAGATGTCGTAGATAACAATACCGAGATAACGTTAGGTGGTTTTGCTTTCCCTGAAATGGCAATGGGTAAGGTCATTATTCGCCACGAAGAGAACCAGAGCGTCGTTGAAGAACCTGTTACGGTCTCTTTGCAGGACGCTATTGAACCTCAAGTACCATCGGCAGTGGTAACAGAATCGGTTTCAGTCACAGAATCGGTCACTGTAGAAGCCGTTATTTCGGAGCCAGTAATCGCAGAAGTTGTTATTGAAAAGACTACCGCTATTGAGCTCGTTGTCGAAGAAAAAGCCACGACAGAGAAAGTACCAGCATTGAAGGTTGAAGCAGTAACTAAGGCACCTGAAGCCGTATTACCTAAAACAATCAAAGCGCATGCATTCTCTCCGATGACCAAAGCCTCAGGCTCTTTGTTGCTCAAAGAGATTGAAATCGTATCAGCACCTTTCCATGCTGAACGAATTGCAACTCGTGCAGCAGGCAGCCAGTCAGCGCAAAGTCAAGCTGGTGCGGCAATGACTAAACCACAGTATTAATCTCTGAACCGAGTTTAAATACCATTAAAGGGCTGCATTCGCAGCCCTTTTTATATTCCGCTTGCCCAATATCTCTTCATCTCATAGCATGGCCTCTTTCTTGTCACTCAAAATGGACTTCCATGACTTGGATCTTATTCACTCTTCTGGCCGCGTTCATGCAATCTTGGCGCAATGCATTCCAAAGTCGCTTAGCAACTGAGGTCAGTACTACTGGTGTTACCCTTGCGCGATTTCTTTGGGCTGGCCCTATCGCGGCTCTCTATCTCATCTCTTTGTATCATTTCATACCCGCGAAATTACCTATATTGTCATTGACCTTTATCGCTTTCATTATCGGAGCGTCATTGATGCAAATCGTCGCGACTGCGCTCATGGTTAAGCTTTTTAAATTAAATAACTATGCTGTAGGTGCTGGGCTAGCCAAAAGCGAAGCCTTAGTTGCCGCTATTTTAGGGATGATTTTTTTTGGCACTCATTTGACAGGCTTGGGCTGGATTGGCGTCATCGTTGGTGGCATTGGTGTATTTTTGATGAGCACGCACGGCAATGTTAAGCAGCTTTCAATGCCAACTGTTTTACTGGGATTAAGTTGTGGTAGTGCCTTTGCGCTCACTTCATTGTGGGTACGTGAAGCCAGTTTAGCACTTGGCTTACCCTTTCCACACAGTGCTGCTTGGGTATTATTGTTGGTCATTTCACTGCAGACTTTATTACTGCTAATTTACCTAATGGTGACCGACAACAACTCATTAAAACAATTATGGATAAGACCTAAGCTGACGCTATTAACCAGCACAAGTAGCTGTCTTGGTTCTATTGGTTGGTTCAGTGCAATGTCTCTTCAAACCGTACCTTATGTAAAAACTTTAGGCCAAATTGAGATCTTTTTTACGATGTTAATTTCTATTTTTTGGCTAAAACAATCGGTAAAAATTAAAGATGGACTGGGGCTTTTTCTAATCGCAATTGCCGCTATTTTAGTCATGTGGGGATAGCTCCAACCTCACCCACGCTTTTGATAATGAAGTTGCTCGATAAAAAAAAGCCTCACCAGACGGTGAGGCTTCATCTTTTCCCGATAGAGATCGTTTCGTGCTAGCGAAAATCTCTCAATAACTCAGCTTACTTTTTCTTTGCTGGTTTTTGGTCATCTTTCTTCTTGATGACGGTAGTGCCTTCGAAAGTTTCACCTTCAACAAACGCTGTACCATAGTAAGCAGCAATAAGCACTTCTTTTAGCTCAGAAATCAGTGGGTAGCGTGGGTTTGCACCAGTACATTGGTCATCGAACGCTTCAACTGATAGCACGTCAACTTTTGCGAGGAAATCCGCTTCATTCACGCCAGCCGCTTGGATAGATAGCGGGATGTCGAGATCTTTCTTCAGCTCTTCCAACCAAGTCAGTAGACGTTCAATCTTCTGAGCAGTACGGTCGCCCGCTTGGCTCAAGCCCAAGTGGTCAGCCACTTCAGCGTAACGACGGCGTGCTTGTGGACGGTCGTATTGAGAGAACGCAGTTTGTTTGGTTGGGTTATCATTCGCGTTATAGCGCACAACGTTAGAGATAAGCAATGCGTTAGCAAGGCCGTGCGGGATGTGGAACTCTGCACCGATCTTGTGCGCCATAGAGTGACATACACCTAAGAACGCGTTAGCAAAAGCAATACCTGCGATAGTCGCTGCATTGTGCACTTTTTCACGAGCAATTGGGTCTGCTGCGCCATTTTTGTAGCTTGATGGTAGGTACTCTTTCAGCATCTTAAGTGCTTGTAGAGCTTGACCATCAGAGTATTCGTTCGCAAGAACAGATACATAGGCTTCAAGAGCGTGAGTCACAGCATCGTAACCACCAAATGCCGTTAGAGACTTAGGCATATTCATCACAAGGTTCGCATCAACGATAGCCATGTTAGGTGTTAGCTCATAATCCGCTAGTGGGTATTTAGCACCTGTTTTGTCGTCTGTTACAACGGCAAATGGTGTAACTTCTGAACCTGTACCTGAAGTAGTCGTGATACAAACCAATTCTGCTTTTTGACCCATTTTAGGGAACTTGTAGATACGTTTACGGATATCCATAAAGCGCATTGCAAGCTCTTCAAAGTGAGTTTCTGGGTGCTCATACATAACCCACATGATCTTCGCCGCATCCATTGGTGAACCACCACCAAGTGCTAGAATCACGTCTGGTTGGAAACTCTTCATTGCTTCAGCGCCTTTCTCTACGACAGATAGAGTTGGATCAGCTTCTACATCAAAGAATGTTTGAACTTCCATACCGTTTGACTTCAGCAGAGTCACTACGTCGTCTGCATAACCGTTGTTGAATAGGAAACGGTCAGTAACTAGGAATGCGCGTTTTTTGCCTTCAAGATCGCTCATAGCGATTGGAAGGCTACCACGACGGAAGTAAATTGACTTAGGTAGTTTATGCCACAACATGTTTTCAGCTCGCTTCGCAACAGTTTTCTTGTTGATTAGGTGCTTAGGACCTACGTTCTCAGAAATCGAGTTACCACCCCAAGAACCACAACCTAGCGTTAGAGATGGTGCAACGTTAAAGTTGTAAAGGTCACCAATACCACCATGAGTGGTTGGGATGTTTACAAGAATACGCGCCGTCTTCATTTTGTCACCAAAGTAACGGATACGGTCTGCATTAACGTCTTGGTTAGTGTATAGACCAGAAGTGTGGCCGATACCGCCGATTTCTACCATTCTTACTGCTTGTTCTACCGCGTTCTCGAAAGAAGTCGCGCGGAACATGCCAAGTGTTGGAGAAAGTTTTTCATGTGCGAATTCATCGTCATAAGAAACTTCGCCAATACCTTCACCGACAAGGATTTTAGTATCTGCTGGAACTTTAACACCCGCCATTTCAGCGATAGCTGTTGCTGGTTGCCCTACGATTTTCGCGTTTAGTGCGCCATCGATAAGCAGTACCTTACGTACTTTGTCTGCGTCTGCTTTACTTAAAACATGCGCTTTATGGCTCGCGAAACGTTCTTTTACTTCGTCATACACTTCGTCCATAACGATAACCGCTTGCTCAGAAGCACATACCACACCGTTATCGAATGTTTTAGACATAAGAACAGAAGCAACTGCACGTTTGATGTCTGCCGTTTCGTCGATTACAACTGGAACGTTACCTGCACCTACACCGATTGCTGGTTTACCTGACGAGTAAGCCGCTTTCACCATGCCAGGACCACCTGTTGCAAGGATAAGTGCAATACCTTCGTGCTTCATTAGCGCGTTAGATAGCTCAACTGAAGGTTGATCAATCCAGCCGATGATATCTTTTGGCGCGCCAGCTGCAACTGCGGCATCTAACACGAGTTTAGCTGCATCGTTAGTTGAATTTTTCGCACGTGGGTGTGGCGAGAAGATGATACCGTTACGAGTCTTCAAAGAGATGAGAGATTTGAAGATTGCAGTAGAAGTAGGGTTAGTGGTTGGAACGATACCGCAGATGATGCCTACAGGCTCAGCGATAGTCATCGTGCCTAGGTTTTTATCTTCTTCAAGAATGCCACACGTTTTTTCGTCTTTGTATTTGTTGTAGATGAACTCAGACGCAAAGTGGTTCTTGATTACTTTATCCTCAACAATACCCATGCCTGATTCCGCTACCGCTTGTTGCGCTAGAGGGATACGAGCTTGGTTAGCTGCTAATGATGCTGCGCGGAAAATTTTATCTACTTGCTCTTGAGAGTAAGTAGAGAATTCTGCTTGAGCCGCTTTAACGCGCGCTACTAGAGCATCAAGTTCAGCTAAATTAGTTACAGGCATAATGGATCTCCTAAAAATAGAAAAATGTTAAAAACTCTTTATTAAGTTTGCAGCTTTGTGTTTTTGTTTTTTCTCAACAGCTTAAACAATGACAGACTTAGTAAATTGCTTTCAGGACTGAGTATAATATTTCAGAGTGTGAAAAAAATTGACTCAGATCAGTTCTCAAAAACTAATTACCCAATTAGGGGTAACCACCCTACAAAATCGCCTACAAGACACTGAAAACAAACAAAAAATATATAGATAATTAAATGAATAAAAAACATTTACTTAAACAACGAAAACTATAAAAACTACAACAATCTGTAAAAAAGTTTCATTTTTGAGCGATAGATGAATGAACACACCTCATTTTACGTGCTACTGAGAGTATATCGACTCTCACTTTTACCACCAGCTAGGAGCACTAATTTTATTAAAAATGTGCAGATGTTAACAGTTGAGCAAAAAACAACACCACTCACATACATTAGAAAAACAATTGTAAAACGTTTTCTTCATTGAATTAGTTTTTCTCAGCAATAAAACCCCAATCGCTTTAGTTTTTTTCATTCGTGCTATCCTTTGCTTTCGCTTACATTAGCCACGTAATATTTCATCGAAATGATCCATTAGAGATAAATGCCATGCAAACCTTTGAGTTAGCCATTTTCCTGCAGTTTTTCTTAGGCCTTGTAGCCGCTGTGAACCCCGTGGGGATTATGCCAATATTTGTCTCTCTCACTGGGCATATGACGCAAGAAGAGAAACACAAAACGGCGGCTACAGCGAATATTGCTGTGGCAATAATTTTGATTACCGCACTGCTTGCTGGGCAGATGTTACTGGATATGTTTAGTATCTCTTTAGATTCGTTTCGAGTAGCTGGTGGCCTATTGCTGCTGAGCATCGCGTTTTCGATGATGAGCGGTAAATTGGGTGAAGATAAACAAAACAAACAAGAGAAATCTGAATACATTAGCCGTGAACAAATTGGGGTTGTGCCACTCGCTATGCCTTTAATGGCAGGACCAGGTGCCATCAGTTCAACCATAGTGTATGGCTCTCGCTACCCAAGCATGTTCGATACCGTGGGTATTATAATCACTGTGGTGTTATTTAGTTTAAGCTCTTGGCTGCTGTTTCGCTCAGCGCCCTATATTGTCCGCTTCTTAGGTCAAACGGGTATCAACGTGATTACGCGGATCATGGGTTTGATACTAGGCGCACTCGGTATTGAGTTTATTGCCAATGGGCTCAGAAATTTATTTCCTGGCCTTGCATAACCGCGTTAACATCGTCACTGTTGCTACAGACAAATGCTACAGACAAATAGCATAAAAAGGGGCGCTTTGCATAAAGCGCCCCTTTTTTATTTTTACTCAGGTGGTTTTAAACCGAGATCCATCTTTACTGTTTTTCAGCCAGAATGATCCGCAAAGTACGTCGAAGCGGCTCAGCAGCTCCCCACAATAATTGGTCACCCACCGTAAACGCATTTAAGAAATCATCACCCATAGACATTTTACGCAAACGTCCTACGGGAACTGACAAGGTGCCAGTGACTTTGGCAGGGCTCAATTCACGTGCGGTAATATCGCGCTCGTTTGGAATAACTTTCACCCAATTATTGTGCGTAGCGATCATCTCTTCGATTTCATCAAGCGGAACATTTTTCTTCAGCTTGATGGTTAATGCTTGCGAGTGGCAGCGCATTGCGCCAATACGAACACAGGTTCCATCAATCGGGATCGGTGACGATTGAAGTCCCAGAATTTTATTAGCTTCAACGCCCGCTTTCCACTCTTCTTTGCTTTGACCATTGTCGCGTTTGACGTCAATCCAAGGGATTAATGAACCCGCTAGTGGTGCACCAAACTGCTCGGTAGGAAAAGAAGGTGATCGCATGGTTTCAGCCACTTTTCTGTCAATATCAAGAATTGAGCTCGATGGATTAGCCAATTCAGAGCTCACCGCATCGTTAATTACTCCCATTTGCGAGATCAACTCGCGCATATTTTGAGCGCCAGCACCCGAAGCTGCTTGGTAGGTCATTGCGCTCATCCACTCGACCAAACCTTTCTCATAAAGGCCGCCTAATGCCATAAGCATTAAACTGACAGTGCAGTTACCGCCAACAAAGGTATTGGTTCCTGAATGGATGCCGTGCTGAATTTGTGTCAAGTTGACCGGATCTAAAGTGATGATTGATTGTTTATCCATCCGTAAGGTAGATGCTGCATCAATCCAATAACCTTTCCAACCCGCTTGACGCAGCGCTGGGTACACTTTTTCAGTGTAGCTACCACCTTGACAGGTGATGATGGCATCTAATTGTTTGAGGCTATCAATATCGTAAGCATCTTGCAGTAACCCTGTATGATGATTGCCTTTCTTAGAAGGCACCGTTGGGGCAGGAATACCAATTTGAGATGTGCTAAAGAAAACCGGTTCGATCAAGTCAAAGTCATTTTCTTCAACCATACGCTGCATCAGTACAGAACCGACCATACCACGCCAACCCACTAAACCTACTCTCATCGCGCTCACTCTCCATGTATCTAAAATGAAAATTTATTGCTCCATCTATAAGTGGTTCAGCATAAAATCTCAAGACTTTCTTAGTAAAAGTGGTAACTTTTTCTTTCTGCGTAGCCTGTTTTGTAAAAAACACATTCAAGCCTAAAAATCACTCAACCGCACTATGATTCAGCATTCAATAATCAACAAAACGCTAAATAATCACGTTTCTGTTACACAAAAAGCCCACACTACAAAACATTTATAACCATTAAATTTAACTATTATCAACATTTAACATCGAAGATTAACCACTTAAACGACATAAATCACATCCGAGGTGTTTGATGTCGATATATTATGCTAACTATTGTAAAGTGCGATCGAACTCAATAAGGGCACCGTTCTGTCCTTAGATCATAAATCTGACAAGAGGCTCTTTTATGACGCAAGCCCCTCAACGCCTACCTAGCTTAATTCAAGTAATTATTGCTCTAGGCTTGTTTTTGTTACTCGCGTTTTCGTTTACAGCTCAACTCGATCTCCCTATCCAACTAGCCTTATACATTGGCTGGTTCATCATTATTGTGCTCGGTGTTCGTTTAGGTCACCAATATAAAGAATTAGAAAAAGCAGCACTGAATGGTATTTCTAATGGTTTAGGTGCCGTGTTGATACTTTTAGCTGTTGGCGCATTAGTTGGTACTTGGATCTCCGGCGGGATCGTGCCGACCATCATTTACTACGGTCTTCAAGCAATCCATCCTTCTATTTTTCTTCTTGCAACGATGATCATCTGTTCTCTCACCGCTTTAGCAACTGGAACCTCATGGGGTGCAGCTGGTACCGCGGGGATTGCCATGATGGGGATTGGTCAGGGTCTTGGCGTTCCAGCACCAATCACCGCTGGCGCAGTACTTTCAGGTTGTTACTTTGGTGACAAAATGTCGCCATTATCTGATTCCGTTATTCTGGCGTCTTCGATGTCTAACGTTGAAGTGATGGAGCACATTAAAGGTATGCTGCCGATAGCGCTTATCAGCTACGTGATCACGGGTATCATGTTTACCTTATTTGGTTTCCACTATGCGGGTAACGTAGACATGTCTCAAGTACAAAGCGTGATTGAGGCGATGGAACAGCAGTTTTACATTACCCCATACTCTTTTGTGCCAGTGCTGATTGTACTCGGCTTGCTTGCGATGAGAATGCCTTCGTTTCCTGTAATTAGCTTTGGTTCATTGCTGGGCATCATTTGGGCTGTGATGATCCAAGACGTAGACTTCTTGCAAGCTTTCAATACCGCATGGGCACCTTACAATATTGAATCTGGCGTTGGCTTCATTGACTCAATCTTAAACCGAGGCGGCATGTCCTCTATGCTTGGTTCTGTAGCCGTGATTGTCTTTGGTCTCGGGTTTGGTGGATTGCTAGATAAAGTGGGTGTGCTTGAAACCATCGCAAAACTGTTTGAGCGCCGCGTGACAAGCGCAGGTTCACTGGCAACCAGTACTATTGGTACTGCATTTATGGGCAACGTTTTTGGCTCAGCCATGTATGTTTCACTCATCCTGACCCCTAAAATCTGTGCCAAGAACTATGACCGTTTAGGCTATCAGCGTAAGAACCTATCACGTAACGCTGAATTTGGTGGCACGCTCACCTCCGGTATGGTGCCATGGAGCGATAATGGCATCTATATGGCGAGCATTCTAGGCGTTGCAACGCTCTCATATGCCCCCTTTATGTGGCTAAGCTTTGTCTGTATTTTGGTGACCATTTTTACCTCTTACATGGGTTGGTTTGTTGATAAATGTGAACCGACTGCACCAGCAGACCCAGCAGACAGTGCTGAACAAGCATCGGCTCTCAACCAACAGTCAGCCTAGCAGAGTATTGCAAAGGTCATTGAACTAAAAAACCATTAAAAAAGAGCTCAACTGAGCTCTTTTTTACTACAAGCAAAATCACCATTTAAAGCTGACACGATAGAACTGGCTTATCGTTTTCTTTGATCAAGGTAGTGTTGCGCACTGGCTATAGCGGCCGCTAATTGCGTTGTTAATAACCCCAATTGCTTCTCCGTAGGTCGTTGCTTCTGGCTAAGTCGCAACTCTATTTCTGACGCTATCTGCTTGAGTGAACGGCAACCAAGATTGCCCGCGACGCCTTTCAGGCTATGTGCTCGGCGTTGAGCGGCCTCCAAATCAGAATGCACCAATCTTTTCAATTCAGTGGCATCATGCTGATGATCTTGTATAAATACGCTCAACAGTAGAGTGACAGACTCAACATCGCCATTGAGAGTTATGAGCATGGATTCAATATCGATGGCTAAATCATCAGAAAGATCCGATGTTTCCACCTGTGGTTCTTCTGTAGACAAAACACGACTGGGATTTATCTCAGATGACGCATCCTCTTTCGCAGCACTGGGAACTTTATTAACATGAGAACGAGTTAAAACTGATGACCGAAACATCAACCAACCCAGCAATAGCATAACACCACCACTTAACCCCGTGACAAGATAAGCATAGATGTTTAAAAGACGATGGTATTGGTTTTCAACATGGATAAGCTGATTGTAAATGGAGTGATTGATTAAATTGTCGACCAAACGTGCACCTTGGGCGTATTGATTCAGTAAATCAGACGCTTGTGCTAATGTCTGCTCTAACTCTTTTTTCTGAATAGCTGGTAAAGATTGTCCATCCACATAGAGTTTATCTAATGCTCGATAGATCCCCGGATTTTGCTCAGTGTCACTGAACATCGCTTCAAATACATAAGCGCCTAACACCACATACATTTGCTTGAGTTGTTCTGGATTAGTGGGATTATCGCGCAGCACTTGTAGGCGTTCAACCAAGGGTTGAATATTAAGCTCAATCGACAAATACGATTTGGTCAGTGTGATATAGCGATCAGTCACATGGAGCAATTGCTGAATATCTGGTCGCCATGAAAAATCTCGGTGCTCAACTTCCAGCTGTAGCCTAAGTGAATAGAGTAGCTGCACATTCAGCGCGATATCATTTGCTCGCGTCGAACGATAAGGCTCTTTAAAATAGAGTGAACTTTTAAGTTCTTCAACACTGTAATGTAACTCTTTCACCGCATGCATGGCTTGGTAGCTTAAATGGCTTTGCCAAAACACAAGACCAACGGAGATTAACCAACCAAACAGAATCACTCCATACGATCTCACGCTGAATCGTTTTGATTTCTTTTGCCCAAACACTGTGATTACCAATTTGTACTTGTAATTAATACAAGCATAAACCTAAAGTTTGGACCGTGCTGAGTTGTACATCGGGAGAAAAGACAAAAAAGAGAGCCATATCAAGCTCTCTTAGTGGTAAACGATTAACGCTGGCGCGTTAACTGTTCTCTTAAATTCGGTGGCGTGCCTTTGATGGTTAACGTGTCGCTTTCAGGATCATAAAAAATACGCTCCCCCAATAACAAGCTATCAAAGCTCACATTCAAACCGCCCCCTGCACCGACAAACTTGGTCAGTTTACGCACGGTAGAACGATCACCAGGAAAGCTCTCTTCCAGTTCATAGCCATGTGCCTGCGTATATTCGAAAAAACCCGTGCCGTCTTGGCTAGCAGGTAATTCACCAGACAACTCACGAATATGAACCTCTTCACCGGCTTTAATTTGCTCATTGCAGTAATCGTAAACCTGCTTCTTGTAACCGATCGCTTCATCTTTTTCTAGCTTAGAATCCGTGCAAAAATCCTGTACCGCTTGCATCAGTACTTGATTTTGCACTTTGGTATCTAACCCGACATCGGCTTGCAGAAAATCAAGAAAGAAATCCGACACTTTTCGACCAACGCGACCTTTGATATAGGCAAGGTAGCGGTTTGAGTTTTTGTCCGTTTCAAAACTTGAGAGGTCAAGACGCGCTGCGATATCCATTTTGTTGATATCAAGATAATCTGTCGCGCTAATGTCGAGCCCCTCTGTTACTTTCAAACTTTGGTTGAGAGGTAAAAGCCCAATAAATAGGTAATCGGTAGCTAGTGACTGATATTCGGCCATCACTAAGATCCCTTCATCAGCAAACGGATACTTTGATAATTCATCTTTCAGCCGTTGAGCACTGATTTGTGAAAAATCGTAAAAATCACGCTCACCTTGACGAAGTTCTTGCAACCAAGTTTGAAAATCACTGTCCGACTTAAACGAACCAAAACCTTTGCTCGCTTTCGAATTAAACACGCGATGCAACTCAGCCACTAAATTTTCGGCAGACGTATCATTATCTAAAGATTGAGAGCGGTATTTAACCACCAACTCATCTTGCTCGTTTTTGCTTAATTGGTGCAAAATCACGTTGGAAAGGTGAAGACTCATAGTGAAATTATCATCGTTCTGGTTTCAGTTGTAAGGCATTGTAGGTTATCATAAGCCGCTTTTACTATCATCATTAGAGTCTTTATGCCTATTACATCTAAATACAGCGACGAAAGAATTGAAAATATCCTGACAGAAGTTGCTGCCATCCTCGCTAAACATAGTGCTTCCCCTGAGCTTACTCTCATGATTGCGGGAAACATTGCAACGAATGTCTTAAACCAAAATGTTGCCGCTTCACAGCGTAAGGCGATTGCGGAAAAATTTGCTCAGGCATTGATGTCGTCTTTAGAAACTACTACTCACTAATAGAATGCATAGATAGAAAATCACATGGCAGATAGCGAAAATACATACGGTGAACGCGTATCACGGTTGGTTGGTTGGGGGCATTGGTTTGCTTTCTTCAATATCATTGCAGCAATGCTTATTGGTACTCGATATATCGTACAATCACCATGGCCTGAAACCTTGTTGGGGCAGTTTTATTTAGCTGTGTCTTGGGTCGGCCATTTTGGATTTTTGGTCTTTGCACTCTATCTGCTGGTTTTATTTCCTCTGACATTCATCATTCCGTCGCGCAAACTATTTCGCTTCGTGGCGGTCTGTTTTGCAACGTTAGGACTCACACTCTTATTAATCGATACCCAAGCTTATCAAGCAATCAACCTGCACTTAACACCGATTGTATGGGAACTGCTTTTTAGCGATGAGACCAGCGCTATCACCGCCGACTTACAGCATCTGTTTGTGGTCATGCCGCTCATTTTCCTCTTACAACTTGGGCTTTCGGAGTGGGTTTGGCGTAAGCAGCGAAAACTATCGCATAAACACGTTGGTCGGCCCATCGCGGCGGTATTTTTCATTAGTTTTATTACCAGCCACCTTATTTACGTTTGGTCTGATGCGTATTTAGAAACATCAGTGACCAGCCAAAAATCAAACTTCCCGCTCTCGTATCCAATGACGGCAAAATCGTTCATGGAAAAACACGGTCTATTTGATCGTGATGTGTACTTAAAGCGTTTGAAGGATAATGAAGAGAACCTTAACATTGTTCGTTATCCTCTTGAGCCTCTTCAATTTGGCCGCAGAGCAAATAATCTCAATATTTTGCTAGTGAGTGTCAATAATTTAAGAAGTGATGTGCTGACAGCTGAAATCATGCCCAACACTTACCAATTTGCGACAGAAAATTTGAAGTTTAATAATCATTACAGCTCGAGTAATGACATGTTTGGGATCTTTGGCTTATTTTATGGATTGCCAAGCAGTTATGCCAACGCCATTCGTTCACAAGGTACCCCTCCGATACTGATAGATGTATTGAAAAAACAGAATTATCAGTTTGGCCTCTTTAGTGGCGATAATTTTGACGACACCTTATACGAAGAGACGATTTTCCGCACTTTAACGGTCTCTAAAGCTCCTTTTGATCAAGAATCGAGCACAGATAACCAAACTATACAACGCTGGCATAAATGGGTATCCGAGCAAACCGAACAACCCTGGTTTAGCTATTTGGAATTGACGACCGTTGACAACTTTAATGACTTTGACCCTCGGTCAAGTAAAGGTAGTGCCAGCGATCGCCTGCGTGCTGGTTACAATAACTCGGTCAATGCAGCCGACCAAGAAATAGGTCTGCTGCTCACTAAGATTGACGAATTACAATTGCAAGACAATACGCTGATTGTGATCACCTCAAATCATGGCGCGGAGTTTAACGAGACAAAAACCAACAGCTGGGGTGCTAACAGCAATTACAGCCGATACCAGTTACAAGTGCCGATGATCATCCATTGGCCTGGGAAAATGGCAGGGGAATACTCACACCGTTCAAGTCACTTAGATTTTTCAGTCACGCTTTTACAGGATCTGTTAGGTGCTTCATCCAACCCTATTGAATTTAGCAGTGGTAGAAACTTGTTTGATGAAAACAAAAGGAAGTGGATTTTAGCCGGTGATGCCCGTGAATTAGCTTTGATTACCGATACCCAAACGACTCTCATTGATAAATTTGGCAACTTCAAGCTGTTTGATGAAAACTATCAACGTCAGAAAGACTCTAGCCCAGCGTTACCAGTACTGATGCAAGGCTTAACTGAATTGCAGAGATTTTACGCCAAAGATAATTAAATCAGGTCGTTAGCAAGATTATCTCTTGACGCTAAAGGGATAAATGATTAGATTACGCCAATCGGACTGTAGCGCAGCTTGGTAGCGCACCGTCATGGGGTGTCGGGGGTCGGAGGTTCAAATCCTCTCAGTCCGACCATACACCTAAAAAAGAGAGCTTCGGCTCTCTTTTTTGCTTTAGTATCTGATTTTTTAGTCTGTTTGAACTAACAGTGGTGCAACTTTGGTTGGGTGAATGACAACGGCAATAGATTTTGATGTCGGGGTATCACTAAAGTCGCCTTTACTGCTCAATGGAATGAGTGCATTTGCCTCAGGGAAATAGGCCGCTACATTCCCTTGAGGAATTACATAGGCGACCACTTTGAAGCCCAAAATTTCACGTTTAATACCATCATCCCACAGTGTCTCAATATCGACTCGTTCACCCGCTTTTAATTGCAGCTGCTCAATATCTTTTTCATTCATGAAGATGACATTACGTTCGCCAAATACACCTCGGTAACGATCATCCAAACCGTAAACCGTGGTGTTGTACTGATCGTGCGAACGCATCGTCTGCAACACAAAAATCGGTTTCTTGGTCATCTGCTGAGTTTTGAGCGGAACGATAGATTCAGGAAGTGCATTGCTGCTTATCTGCGCTTTTCCTGTGGGCGTTTTCCAATTAAATTCACGCGCTGAATTACCAAGATAAAAACCGCCAGGCCCTTTGAGCCGCTGATTAAAATTGGCAAATCCTGGGATAATCTTTTCAATCAAATCTCGAATGTTATCGTAATTATCGGCCATGGATTGCCAATCGATTGGATTTCCCTCCCCTAAGGTCGCTTTTGCCATTCCTGCGATAATGGCAGGCTCTGAGCGCATCATCTCTCCTGTAACATCAATTCGCCCAGAAGAGGCATGAACCATGGAGAATGAGTCTTCAACGGTAATTTTCTGTGGCCCCTGAGCCTGAATATCAATATCTGTCCGACCTAAACAAGGCAGGATCAACGCATCCTTGCCCGGGTTGACATGACTCCGATTCAGTTTAGTCGCAATGTTTACGGTCAAATTACAGTTTTTCATTGCTTGTGCGACACGCTCGGTATCGGGCGCAGCAGCAACGAGGTTTCCTCCTAAACCGATAAAGACTCTACTTTCACCCCGTAGCATCGCCTCAATAGCATTAACTACATTATGGCCATGCGCTTTTGGTGGCGTAAAGCCCAGTACTTTTTCAATATTGTCGAGTAGAAATTCAGGCGGTTTTTCATTAATTCCAACCGTGCGGTCACCTTGCACATTTGAGTGACCACGGACAGGACATACCCCAGAACCATCCTTACCAATTTGGCCAAACAGTAATTGTAGATTGACCAACTCTTGTATGGTTGCCACCGAATGCTTATGCTGAGTCACCCCCATTGCCCAAGTTACGATCACGCGTTTAGCGCCTTGGTAAATATCTGCCACCAGCTCTAGCTCTTGTTGCGTGAGCCCAGATTGTTCAATAATACTTGACCACGGCGTAGCCTGCACCATGGCTAAATAAGACTCCATCCCTTCGGTATGCTGGGCAATGAAATCAAGATCGAATATCGATTCACCGCAGGCCTGTGCTTGCTGATGACGAGCAAGAAGAATTTTCACTAAGCCACGAACCGCCGCCATGTCTCCGCCTAATTTAGGAGTGAAATAATGGCTAGTGGTCGGTGTTGAACCATTGCTTAACATTTCAAAAGGATTTTGCGGGTTAGTAAAACGCTCCAATCCTCGCTCTTTTAAATTATTAAACGCAACAACCCGAGCGCCACGCTTATAGGCTGACGCCAGTGTTTCCAACATACGAGGGTGATTCGTTCCTGGGTTTTGTCCAAATAAAAGAATCGCATCGGATTCTTCAAAATCCTCAATAGTCACAGTTCCCTTACCAATGCCAATCGAGCGAACCAAGGCGACGCTCGTCGCTTCATGGCACATGTTTGAGCAATCAGGAAAATTATTGGTACCAAACCGGCGCGCAAACAACTGGTATAGAAATGCAGCTTCATTACTCGCGCGGCCTGATGTATAAAATTCCGCCTGATTTGGACTAGCGAGTTGATTGAGGTGTTGTGCAACCAGTGCAAACGCCTCATCCCAGCTGATTGGCTCATAGTGATCCGTTTGAGCGTTATAGCGCATTGGTTCCGCTAAACGCCCTTGAGATTCGAGAAAATAGTCACTCTGCTTATTGAGCCAAGTGACCGAATATTGCTTAAAGAAATCCGCCCCAACGCGTCGAGAAGTGGCTTCCCAGTTGACGGCCTTAGCGCCATTTTCGCAAAAACGAAAACGCCCTGGGACATGTTTTTCACCCCAAGCACAGCCCGGACAGTCAAAACCATGGTCTTGGTTGGTTTTTAAAAGATTGGAAATATTTTTGGCAACATTATGACTTTTCAATAGATGATGCGCGGTGCTTTTTAGCGCTCCCCAACCACCAGCCGAACCGGTATACTGTTTAATACTCATATTCTTCTTCTCACTCTTTCACTGACTGCAAACGTGCATGACCATGGTATATATTGAACTGATTTTTTTTGATAAAACCAATCAGTGTCATATCAAACTGACGCGCCATATCGAGCGCTAAACGTGATGGCGCACCAACAGCCACCACCACTGAAATGCCAGCAATGGCCGCTTTTTGCATTAACTCAAAACTCACTCGGCCACTAAGAATCAATACCCCTTGCGGGTGCCAACGTTGCTCACTCAAAATTCGACCAATCAACTTATCCACTGCGTTATGGCGGCCCACATCTTCGGCAACGGCAATCAACTCGCCATTCACGAAGTAACCCGCACCATGCACCGCCCCCGTTTTTGCAAACAGTGGTTGATGAACAAGAAGCAGATTAGGAAGCGCAATAACAACATCAGAAGAGAGCCATTTCGGGCTATCATCAACACGAATTTCTCGCCTCAAACTCAAGGCTCGGATGGATGTCATACCGCAAATGCCACAGCTCGACTGGCTCATATAACGACGGGCCTGATGCTGAATCACATCAGTGTATGGATGATTGAGCGTGACCAACCAGTGATTCTGGCCATGCCGTGATTCGTCGTCAACCAATTCCATATTGAGTATATGGTCATATGAATCGATCACTTGCTGCGTGTAAAGTAAGCCACCGATGAGATGAGCATCGTCACCGGGCGTTCGCATTGTCATGCTCCACTCTTCGATATGCAGCTTGTTAGTAACCGTATCATTCCATTGCAAACTGATTTGTAAAGGCTCTTCAATAGCAAGAATATCGTATTCATTTTGAAACCCTATTTTGGAATCAAAACGTTGGCGATAAATGCGTTCAGTCCCCTCAGGTTGAGCATCATGAGGGTCATTGGTTGTCGTTTCTTCTAGCATGGTTCTTTTTATTGACTGATTTCAATCATCAGCATAGGTGAGTGCAAGATAAACTCCTGCAAACACTTTGTACTTAATGATTGGAAATGGAAGTAGTGCCTTAAACACAGGAAGCTGCAAATTACTCCTCACCTTGCGCAGGGTCAAGAAAGCCATCTTTTGGTTATGGTTCAGATTTAGTACCATTTCCCTGCCAGTTTTAGCTTGTTACCCGTCATTCCCAGAGGTTCGAGCATTATATGAACATAAAAGCATAAAAAAGAAATAACATTCCATTTATGAAACTCCGGCAGCCTGATACGACAAGAGAGCATCAGGCAAACATCGTAAGAATTCACCGTTAAGCTAGCAACCAAATCAAAAATGCGCCATAACGAAGTACGCATTAATGTACGTTTTTTCTCCAACAAGGCGCTAAGAATCAAGCTATTAGTGGGAAATTATCGGCAATTGTATACAAAACCAGCAAACGATCAGCTCAATACTTTACAAAGTAAAATTGCCTCGCTATTATGCGCACCACACGGAGAGATGGCTGAGTGGTTTAAAGCACCGGTCTTGAAAACCGGCGATGGTTAATAGCTATCCTAGGGTTCAAATCCCTATCTCTCCGCCACTTTTAAGAAAAGCCGCTGTTTTTACAGCGGCTTTTTCGTATCTGATTAACATCATTTTCTCATACTGATTTTTTATTCCACGCACCAGTTGCCATTCATTAGATAAGTACCCTCTCCATTCATCACATACCAAAGGTGTATTTTTTATAAACTGGCATCAAATATGCTTTCCATTATTCAACGGTTATGTCGTAATTAATGGCATGGTTAGAGAGGAGAAGTGTATGAGCCATCTCTATAAGATTGAATCCTACAGTGAAGAAGCGGTCAGCTCGATTGCCCAGTTTATCCGTTCTAAAGGTGGAAGATGCTGTATTGCTGGTTTTGCCGTGATAACAAGCCACCCTTTTCAAGAGCGCGAGGCGTGGCGTTTACTACCACTTGTCGGCAAAGTGACTGACAATGTAACCGATTGGGATACCAGCCTTTTTTATCGAAAATGTGATAATTAGCTCGTCAGGTCGGTGAATATCTTACCTAATTCGCAGGCCTCAGCTTACTTAGCGACCGATTCTTTGATGTCATTTTATTGAGCCGAATTACGTTGATAACGCGTGGTTTTGCTGGATTTACGTATCTTTCGTTTGAATGCAGGGCGCTCCACTTTGGGCAATGAGCGAAGCGACTCTGGCACTGCGCCCGATTTCGCCTGTTCCATGATCTGAATAATGCGCTCTTGCAGCACTTGCATAAAGGGTTGATACGCTTGCCCACGTTCAGCCATCGCTTGCAATTGATGCTCCCAATGGGCGGTCATATCCGGATAAGTTGATTCATTTGGCAGCGCATGAATTAAACCCCTTCCCGCTGGCGAGCTTAGGATCAGCTTACCTTGACGTGTTAAGAGTTGCCGCTTGAATAA
Organism: Vibrio sp. 1151_11; assembly: GCF_029478525.1. Taxonomy (NCBI): domain Bacteria; kingdom Pseudomonadati; phylum Pseudomonadota; class Gammaproteobacteria; order Vibrionales; family Vibrionaceae; genus Vibrio; species Vibrio sp. 1151_11. Next base: position 89,546 of record NZ_SHMN01000011.1, read on the forward strand.
AGTGTCAAGGATCCCCGCTCGCGTCGCTTCCGTACCCAAACCATCGGTTTCACGTAAGATTTTTTTCAGCTCTTTATCTTCAACATAGCGAGCAATTCCCGTCATCGCTTGTAGTAAAGTCGCTTCAGTAAAATGACGAGGAGGCTCGGTTTTTCGATCGTGAATCTCCCCTTCTCGACACGTCAGCACCGTCCCTTTACTCAGTGGTGGAACGGCATCGACTCCGTTCTCTTCTTCATCGACTTTGCCTAACAAACTCTTCCAACCGGTTTCAACCAGTTGTCGCCCTGACGCAACAAAAAAGCCACCCGCAATATCAAACACCAGCTTGGCTTCCGCGTACACGGCGGCGGGATAAAATTGCATCAAGTATTGGCGCGCAATCAATTGGTATATTTTCATCTCATTTCCCGACAAGGCATTGACGGATGCCTGCTTTGGTGTGGGAATAATGGCATGGTGCGCGTCCACTTTCTTATCGTTCCATGCTTTGGATTTAAGAGCTAAGTTTGCGCCACTGACCGCCGTTAACAACTCTTTGGCGTTGCACGCGATAGCTTGAGTTACTGACGAAGCTTGAGCGTAATGTTCTTGTGGTAAGTAACGACAATCTGAGCGCGGATAGGTGATTAATTTATGCTTCTCATACAGAGATTGGCAAGTGTCTAACACTTGCTGGGCGCTCATTGCAAAGCACTTCGCTGCATCAATTTGCAGTGCAGATAAGGAATAAGGTAACGGCGCGGCTTGCTTAGTTTGCTTTTGTTCGGCTTCAATCACTGTGGCGGGTTGCCCTGCGATGCGCTGTGCGACATTTTCCACCAACTTGCGGTTTAAGACTCGCCCTTCTTCATCTTGCCACGGCTGGCAAGCATCGCTGGGTTTCCAGCGCGCACGGATATCAAACGCCACTTGATCAGTTTGATAAGGGATTAACGCATGTAATGTAAAATAGTCTCGCGGGATGAAGTTTTCTATCTCCTCATCCCGACGTACCACAAGCCCTAGAATAGGAGTTTGTACCCGTCCAACCGACAAGACACCTTGATAGCCCGCTTTCTGCCCCAGCAAAGTATAAGCCCGTGACATATTCATGCCATACAACCAATCGGCTCTTGAACGCGCGAGCGCTGAAACCGATAAAGGGATGAATTCGCGGTTACTGCGCATCTGTTTCAGTGCACGCTGCACGGCTGGAAGGTTTAAATCGCTGATCAGTAGCCGCAATGCTTGCTCTTTTTTACTTTGGCTTACTTTGCAATAATCAATCACTTCATCAACTAATAGTTGCCCTTCGCGATCCGGGTCTCCTGCATGGATAATTTGCGATGCTTCTTTCAAAAGCTGACGAATCACAGTCAACTGTTTGCTCGATGTTTTGCGCGGTCTAAGCTGCCACTGTGAAGGAATGATAGGTAAGTCGAGTAAATTCCACTTTTTATAGCGTTCATCATAAACATCCGGCTCAACTTGCTCGAGTAAATGCCCAATACACCAAGTAACGATGTCACCATTCGCACAACGAATGAAACCTTGATCTTTCTTGTGTGGTTTCGGCAGAGCATCGGCTATAGCGCGCCCTAAGCTGGGCTTTTCAGCAATGAATAAACGGGTCATAAACTCAAATCAACGCAAAAAAATAAGGCCACATTAACCAATGTGACCTTAATAAATCAAGAAAAACTGTTATTTTATACAGTATTACCCTTCATTGCCTGCACGTGCAGCGGCTTCTTTCACTAAAGGTTGCAGTTCGCCTTTTTGGAACATTTCGATAATGATGTCACAACCACCAATCAACTCACCTTCAATCCACAATTGTGGAAAAGTAGGCCACTGTGCGTATACAGGCAGCTCAGCGCGGATATCTGGGTTTTGCAGAATATCCACATAAGCAAATTTCTCACCGCAAGCCATCAAAGCCTGCGCAGCTTGAGAAGAAAATCCGCAACTTGGTAGCTTAGGAGAGCCTTTCATGTATAGCAGAATGGCATTTTCTTCAAGTTGCTGTTTAATTTTATCAATAGTTTCCATTGCTTCCTCTTAATGGGATAGTGCGGTTTGTTACTGACATTCTAAATCATTAATAGAGAATAAAAAGCACATATTATTTATGGATATCCTGCCTATACAACAATTTTCAATATTAGGACTTTTAATAAAGTAAAAACTTGCTAAAATACCTTCAAGTCAGTCGTATCGACGAATATCATTATAATATCTGGAAGCTACTGAAAGAGACTTTCACTCTTTCTACACAACGGAGAATCGAGCAATGTCATTCGAATTACCAGCTTTGCCTTACGCTAAAGACGCTCTAGAACCACACATTTCAGCCGAAACACTAGATTTCCACCACGGTAAGCACCACAACACTTACGTTGTGAAGCTTAACGGCCTTATCCCTGGCACTGAATTTGAAGGTAAATCTCTCGAAGAGATCATCAAGACTTCAACTGGTGGCGTATTTAATAACGCCGCTCAAATTTGGAACCACACCTTCTATTGGCACTGCCTTGCACCAAATGCAGGTGGCGAACCAACAGGTGCCGTTGCAGACGCAATCAACGCCGCATTTGGTTCTTTTGAAGCTTTTAAAGCAAAATTCACTGACTCAGCGATCAATAACTTTGGTTCATCTTGGACTTGGTTGGTGAAAAATGCGGATGGCTCTTTAGAGATCATCAACACTTCAAATGCAGCCACACCACTGACTCACGAAGGTGTGACTCCGCTACTGACGGTTGATCTGTGGGAACACGCTTACTACATCGATTACCGTAACCTACGCCCTGACTACATGAATGGTTTCTGGGCACTGGTTAACTGGGCATTCGTTGCAGAAAACCTAGCAAAATAACCTTTTCCCCTTGGATTGGTATTTAGTCATATGAAAAGCCTGCTTTATCGCAGGCTTTTTTGTTATTTTATCTAAAGTTATCTGCTTTCTCGCCGCTAAAAGTGCATCGGTTGGAGAGGCAAATGCAAGTACATACATTAGATAAAGCCAGTATTATAAACGAGCTTCAATTTGGCTCGGGGCTAAGCCATGCTGTCCAGCAAGGACGCCGTGCGGACTTTGCACTCATACTGTCGATGTTTTCTAACGATGTACGCGACAACACTCCTGTTGAACGTATTGAAAACCCACCCACTAGCGATGAATTGTTACGTAAGCGATTTGAGCTTACGGAGCCTCAAGCACTGCGTTCCGACCAAAGCTCTTACACTGTTTCAGCAAAACAGGCCGAGCTTTTCCATCACGGAGGACTCGCCAGTGCGAAACTCAGCCACTACTTGACTCCTGAAGTACTCGCCTATTTGCCTGAAGATACGCATGATTTACCCGAAGAGGTATATCTTAATCTGTCAGGACATGAGCGAAGGCATCTTGCCTCCCCCTCAAACGTTGAGCTCTTAGTTGCCGATCTGTCGGTTCAACTCACCGTTGCCCACCGGCGAGATCAGATCCGCACCCAAGTTTGATGTCTTGTATGTAACACAAAACGACATTCTCTAGATCAGAATGTGAGTATGAGCGAAAAAAACACATACCACGCTCGCTTAGGCTGAGTAATTTGATGTTATTCACACCCTACCCACAGTTAATCAACCATCCTATTGAGACTAAATCCCGCTACAACAATAAAACAAACAATAGGGTGAGGCACCCAATGGATATAAAAAGTGCAATAATATTAATCACTTCAGCAAGTTCGATGCTTGGTAGCACGCTGGCCGTTCATTTCGCACATTTAGGTGCAAAAATTATTTTGTGTGACCAAGACAAATTTGGGTTAATGGAAACCTTTGCTCGTTGCAAAGCGATCTCTCAGGATGTTCATTATTACCACACACCAGATTACTCTTTAGAAACGATCCATCGGCTGTTCGATTTTATTGATCAAACCTATCATGGGGCACCGGATGTACTGGTCAATAATTGGCCAAATGCATCCCTCCCCCCCTTGATAGGTGAACAACGAGCTGAAGTCTTTCTTCAGAAGCTCGCCATGATGGCCTCAACTTTATTCACTTTTGGTCAAGCCAGTGCTGAGCGAATGCGTATTAACAACAAGCCAGGTGTGATTGTGAACGTCATTTCTCAAAATGATGAGTATGACCTAGCGGGAATTGAAAATGCGAATTCTATGGTTTCTGGTTTCACGCAGAGTTGGGCAAAAGAACTAACCCCTTTCAACATAAGGGTCGGAGGCGTAGTGCCTAGCGCAAAAGGTGATGTAGATGAGAAGCCCCATTGGGCTGAGCTGCAAGATGAATTGATCCGCAATACGGAATACATCGTCGCTAACGAATACTTTAGCGGACGTGTGATGTCGGCCTAGCTAGCAGTACAAGGCCGACCTACATGGGTATGATTAAAACCCTTCTTCCAGATAATCGTCGAGATACTCTTCTTCCGATTCATCATACGTTTGGGTATCAATTTCTGCTTTAAAATCTTGGCGTTGTAAATAAACATCGCGAGTTAATGAATATGGATCTGGGGAGTTTTCCAACGTCACTTCTTGAGGAACGAGCCTTGCTCGGGTCTCCAATCCTTCAAGAGCCCATTTGCCTAGGCCAGCCCAGACATTGAGATAAGAAAGTGGTACATACAAGCCATCCACAACATCTGTGGTTTCTCGAATCGTGTAGGGCCCGTATCCAGGAATCATTAAATATGGACCATTACCAACACCATAATGACCTACCGCATCACTAAACGCTTTTTCATTGTGTTTGGTGATGCCCGCTTCTGACGCAATATCAATCATCCCAAACAGGCCTAAGGTGCTATTAATCCAAAAGCGGTTAAAGTGGTCAACGGCTTTCGTGCCATTACCCATCAATATGTTGTTGATAATGCTTGAAGGTTCATCAAAGTTTGACAGAACATTGGCGATCGTTTTTCTAATTGGGTGTGGAATGTAATCCACGTAGGCAATCGCAACAGGGCGAACCAAGTATGGATCGATATAATCGTAGTTGATTGTCCACATTGATCGGTTAAAAACCTCAAAAGGATCGCCCGACTGCGTTTGATTTGATTCGGCTGACGTTGAATCCGGAGCGCTTGCACACCCTGCTAATACGAAAAGGAACAGCATAGGGCATATCAGTCGGGATAGGCGGCTTATCATTATTTATTTCCATGTATAAAGGCCGATGAGACATCGGCCTATCAATACGTTAATTGTATATAAGTGCTATTAATACTGCTTATTGATCACAACTTCAACAGGTTGACCGAGGCTCATGGGAGCACTTTCACCAAACCAATCACCTTGTTTGGTTGAAACATTGCCATCCGTATCCAAGCGTACTCGAACAATAAGCTGTGCAAGGTCGGATAACTTCCGCCCCTGAACCATGCTATTGCTATCATCTAACACAACCTTAATAGGGAATTGAGTCAGTGGATAACGCGCTGCGGCAACAGGCATAGGTGCACCATCAGAACTGTGCACAGAGACTATGAGTACTGCATTTTGTTCAAGAGTCACACCATCACCGAGTGAGATGGTGACAGGAACCATTTTCCCATCGATAGCTTTAGGCTGCATTTTGCTTTGTGCTCTTTCAATACTGCGCGAAAGCATCTCATAACGGCTATCTTCAGGGCCAATCATCTGCTGCATTAATCGCCAATACTTCATCGCCGCTGGGTAATCCTGGCGTTCAAACGCATCAAACGCAAGTAGTGAAAACACGCGTAGATCAACATAATCTTGTTGTACTAATGCCGTTAAAATTTCACGTGCTTGATTTTGGTCAAGCTCATCTTGTGACAACATTAATGCTTGCGCATAGCCCAACTTCACATCTGCATCTTTTGGATCTAACGCATACGCTTTCTTCATTGAGCCAATCGATGTTTCTATATCTCTGTTAGCAAGTCCAATACGTCCAAGCAGCAACCACCCGGTCGCATCTTGAGGCTGATAATGCAGACGAGTGCGCAGCGCCAGTGTGAGATCATTCATCTCATCATCACTTAAGGCAGCACCTTCTGGTGACATCATTTTTTTTGAGAGTGCAGGTAAGTTAGCGTTCACTTGCTGCCACTGCTCTACTTGACTAGCCGCGCCAAATTTTAGGTAAAAGCCATAGCTTAAGATGACGACCAATAAAATCGAGGGGATCAAAACAACCATCGGTGACACATGTGAAGAATTTCCTTGCACCGATTGCGCAGGAATATCATCCAATAGCGACTGTTTCAGATCAGCAATCAGCTCTTGTTCGCTGTCAACCAACCCTTCTTGCGTCTCTTCGTGTAACTCTGCAAGGCGGTTTTTAAAGATCGCTTTGTTCAATTCGTCACGCAGCGCTGCATCGTTGTTCGCTCTGTTTTTGAGGATCGGCAGTGCAATGAAGACACAACCAAAGAAGGTCAGAATGAGGGTAGATAACCAAAAAAACGTCATTATTGTTTGTCTCCATGCTTCTCATCATCAACCGCGTCTTCGGCGAGCAACTGATTTAATCGCTCTTCCTTTTCGGCATCCCAAACTTCACCACTTTGAGCGGTTGATGCTTTACGACGTTTGCTGCGTAATACAATAAAACCAAAACCCAGGAACACCACACTCAAAGGACCTAGCCATAAGATGGAAGTCGCCAAAGTCAACGGTGGGTTATAGGTCACAAAGTTGCCGTAACGTGCAATCATGTAGTCAACAATGTCTTGTTCAGACTTACCTTGCTTGGTCATTTCATAGACTTTATTACGTAAGTCCTGTGCTAATGCCGCATTTGAGTCGGCAATAGTATTGTTTTGACACTTTGGACAACGCAATGTATTGCTCAACTCTTTGAATTGCTGCTCTTGCTGTGGATTATCAAATTCGTACACTTCAATTGCAGATTGCACAGAAAATACCAAAGCAAAGCTAGCAATGATCGATAATATAAAACGCTTCATTACTTCGCTTCCTCTAAAAGTTTCTGATACATAGGTTGCAAAGTTGTTTGCCAATTGGTTGGATTAACATCCCCCACATGGCGGTAACGAATAACGCCGTTGGCATCAATGAGAAAGGTTTCCGGCGCACCATAAACGCCGAGATCTAACCCTAACATACCATTACCATCGAACAGGCTGATCAAGTAAGGATTACCTAGCTCATTTAACCATTGAACCGCTTTATCTCGTTGATCTTTATAATTTAAGCCTATAATTTTTACACCATCACCCGCCAACCGATTGAGATATTGATGTTCGGCATAGCAGGTCGGGCACCAAGTTGCCCAGACGTTCAGCAGCAAAGGCTCGCCTTTAAATATCGCTTGGTCGTACAGCTTGCCGGGTTCGGCTAAATCTTCCAAACGAAATTCAGGCACAGACTTACCAATCAGAACCGACTCCAATTTTGTGGGATCATCACCTTCGGTATTTTTGACCAACTGAGTAACAAACACGGCAACTAGACCAAGAAAAGCCACCAATGGAATAAATAGAATTTTCTTGTTCATCTACGCCTCCTGTTGGGAGCTTTTTCTAAAGCGGTAGCGTTTGTCACTGATGGCTAACGCACCACCTAATGACATCAATAAAGCACCAGCCCAGATCCAACGTACAAATGGTTTGTAATAAATTCGGATCGCCCATGAACGACCATCTTCTAATCGCTCACCCATTGCAATGTACAAATCGCGAGTGATGCCACGATCGATGGCCGCTTCAGTCATCATTGACTTGGCAGTACGATAAAAACGTTTTTCCGCATGGAGTGTATTAACGTATTGCCCATCCTGCGTAATTTCAAAATCGGCAATATAACCATCATAGTTCGGGCCATCTTTATCTCTTAACCCTTTGAAATAAAATTCATATTGTTGGATTTCAAAAGATTCTCCAGGCGCTAGACGAACATCACGCTCGATACTGTAGTTTTGCACCATCGCAATACCAATCACAGTAACGGCAAGACCAACATGGCCTAACATCATGGCCCAGTGGCTACGTTGTAGTTTAGTCACCCCTATCATGAAGCTATGACGATGTGTCGCACGTTGGTGCAACTCGACAACGTGTAGCAAGATGATCCAAAAGGCCATGACCCAGCCGATAAATGCCATCAAGCTAAAGCGTTCAGCTAGCAGGTACACCATAACCGCCGAAAGAATCAACGCCATCAGGCCACAAATCAACATCGGTTTCAAAAGCTTGGAAAAATTATCGCGTTTCCAACGGATCAGTGGACCGATCCCCAGCAAAAATGCAAATGGCACCATTAGCCATGCAAACAGCATGTTGAAGAAAGGCGCTCCTATTGATACGGAACCAAGGCCAATCTGCTTGTGGATTAAAGGTAACAAGGTGCCAACCAACACCACCACCAATGCAGCGATTAATAAGATGTTGTTGGAGAGCAGCGCATTTTCACGCGAGATCAATTCAGCATTGCCACGGACGCGCACTGCCGCACCTTTAACGGCAAACAATAGCAGTGAGCCACCGATGACAAACACCAAAAACCCAAGGATAAACAGGCCACGAGCGGGATCGGATGCAAATGCGTGTACCGAAACCAAAATACCAGATCGCACTAAGAATGTGCCCAGTAAACTGAGCGAAAATGCTGAAATTGCCAGTAACACTGTCCAAGCTTTGAATGTGCCACGTTTTTCTGTCACAGCAAGTGAGTGCATCAATGCCGTTCCCACAAGCCATGGCATAAACGACGCGTTTTCTACTGGATCCCAGAACCACCAGCCACCCCAGCCAAGTTCGTAGTAAGCCCACCACGAACCTAGCGCGATGCCTAATGTCAAAAATAACCACGCCGCAGTTGTCCAAGGACGAGACCAACGGGCCCATGCAGTATCCAAACGCCCGGTCATCAAAGAGGCTATCGCAAATGAGAATGCGACTGAAAAACCAACATATCCCATGTATAACATGGGTGGGTGAATGATTAGCCCAGGATCTTGTAGCAGCGGGTTTAAGTCACGACCATCAATTGGGAAATAGGGTAAGGTGCGTAAAAATGGATTCGAAGTCACGATGACAAACAGCAAGAATCCAACGCTGATCAGCCCCATAACGGATAAGACTCGCGCCACAGATTCTTGAGGCATACCACGGCTAAAGGTAGCCACCGCCACAGTCCATCCCGCTTGAATTAAAACCCACAGCAATAAAGAACCTTCATGCGCCCCCCACACCGCTGTTAGACGGTAATACCAGGGTAATTGACTATTCGAATTACTCGCCACGTATTGTACCGTGAAGTCATTGACATAAAATGCCCATAGCAAAATGCTAAATGAGACCAATAGCAATGAAAACATTCCCCATGCTAATGGCCGCGCAGTATTCATCAGCATGGTATTGTTTTTAGAAGCACCAACAAGTGGAAGTAAGCTGAGTAATATGGCAAGCCCAAGTGAAACAATAAGGGCAAAATGTCCTATTTCAACAATCATTGAGCACTTCCTTGTTTTTGTTCCGAGCTATAGGTTAACGGCTCATGCGTTTTCTTCATTGCTTCAGCAATTTCCGGTGGCATATAGTTTTCATCATGCTTGGCTAGCACTTCAAACGCTTCCACTGTGGTGGCATCTTTCAATACGCCTTGCGCAACAATACCCTGACCTTCTCTAAACAAGTCGGGTAAGATGCCTTCATATTCGACCGTCACATTTGGACCAACATCATGGAGCTGAAATCTTACTTTTAGTGAACCCGGATCTCTTTTCACAGAGCCCACCACCACCATGCCGCCAATACGTAGCCGTTGACCCACTTCTGGCTTTGTCCCATCGGGTTTACCGTGTACAAGCTCGGTCGGCGTATAGAAAAGGTCCATATTTTGATTGAGTGCATACAACATCAAACCAATGGTGGCACCAGCCCCAATAATCAATGCCAAAATAATGGTGAGTCTTTTTTTACGTCTTGGGGTCATAAGGTGTTCTCCATATGCTTCGCAGCATCAATTCTGGCTTGGCGTTCAACCTTTGCTTGCACATCTTGCAACAAGGTTTTGCCACGCTTGATGCTGAGCATCAGTAAAATAAACATGGATAAAAAGGTAATGCCAAATGCACTCCATACATAGGCGGAGTAACCGCCCATCGCCAAGAAATCACTCAAAGAGTCAAAATGCATGATCAGTTACCTTTCTGTGTTTGAAGGGTTGCCAATTCGATAACCCAAGGGCGATGGCTCTCTTTACTGATAATTTCATTGCGTAAGCGGACCATAGTGACCGCAGCAAAAAAGAAAGCAAAACCAAAAATATTGAGCAGCAGTGGCCACAACATGTCACTGGATATGGAAGGCTTTTCAAATTTAGTAATCGTGGCACCTTGATGCAGGGTATTCCACCACTCAACGGAGAAATGAATGATAGGTAGATTGATCACACCAACGATGGCCAGCAGACCTGCGGCTTTTGCGGCTGTTTTTTGATCATCGAAAGCGTGGTAAAGCGCAATCACTCCCAAATAGAGAAACAGTAAAATGAGCTCAGACGTCAGACGAGCATCCCATACCCACCAAGTTCCCCACATCGGTTTACCCCAAATGGCTCCAGTAATTAACGCAATAAACGTAAATACCGCACCGATGGGCGCCATTGCAGCAGCGGCCATGTCTGACAGTTTTAATTGCCAAACTAGACCAATGAAAGCCGCAATCGCCATCGACATATAAATGCCCATTGACCAAATGGCGGAAGGGACATGAATGTAAATGATTCTGAAGCTGTCGCCTTGCTGATAGTCTGCCGGAGCATAAGCTAAACCAAGGATATTACCGACTACCAGGCATAAGATAGCGAGTCCTGCAAACCAAGGCAGGAACTTTCCACATAGCCGATAGGCGGATTCAGGCTTTGCATAGGGATGGAGCCATTTCCACATTGTATTGTCTCACTCTTACTTCATTGCTTCTGAGCATGTGTCTGCTCAGTTTATTGTGTTGTTGATACGCAACGCTCAAATGCATTGCTGAAAATATCGTTCGTACTTAATTTAGTTAACGCTGACTCTCAATGCTGCGCTAATAGCAAATGGAGTTAATGTTATCGCGCCCATAAACATTGCCCCCAAAACAGCCAATTGACCGTTGTAGAGCATGCCAAGCGATGCTGCATCAATAGCTGATGTAGCGAAGATTAAAATCGGGATATACAAGGGTAAGACCAGTAGGCTCAGCAACACGCCACCTTTTTGCAAGCCGACGGTCAATGCAACCCCAATAGCACCGATAAAACTCAACGTTGGCGTGCCAATGAACAAAGTCAATACAACCGCAAGCCACGTATTAAAATCTAATGACAATAATACGGCTAACAATGGGCTAATTAAAATTAAAGGCAGTCCAGTCAATAACCAATGAGCCACGACTTTTGAAATAACGACTATTGGTAATGGCACTGGGAGCAGCATCATTTGTTCAAGCGACCCGTCTTGAAAATCATCGCGAAACAGACGCTCAAGTGATAGTAGCGCCGACAGTAACGCCGCAACCCAAACAATACCTGCGGCGATACGGGCGAGCAAAGCAGGCTCTGGGCCGATACTCAGCGGGAATAGGGTGATCACTATGATAAAAAACCACAGTGGATTAAAAATATCGGCTTGACGTCGAAAGGCGATCAATAATTCACGACGGATGATCATACCCATGGTCACGATCATGACTCATGCCCCAATTTAATTTTTCGCAATTGCGGATAGTGAGCAAACATATCTTGGTGTGTGGTCAATACAACGATGCCACCTTGTTGCGCATGCGCTAGAAATAAGGCTTCCAACACTTTGACACCTTGCTTATCAATCGCAGTTAACGGTTCATCTAAAATCCACAACTTTTGTTGACTGAGCCACAAACGAGCCAGCGCAACTCGGCGCTGTTGTCCGGCAGAAAGCTGGCCTGCAGGCACGTCTTCTCGGCCAGCTAAACCTACTTTAGCCAAGGCTTGGTATATCTCTTGAGAAGACGATTCTGCATTATGCACTGATTGATAAAAATGAAGATTCTCGAATGCCGTCAAATCGCGCTTAACCCCAGTTTGATGACCAAGAAACAGTAAATCTTGGTGGTAATCATCACGATTAGACTCAATATTCATGCCATTCCACGAAATAGAACCATCCTCTCTATCACCTAACCCGGCAACAATTCGTAGCAAGGTCGTTTTACCTGTGCCGTTCCGTCCTTCAATCTGCACCAATTCGCCAGCATGAATCACAAAGCTAAGTGCTTCAAACAGAACTCTTTCATCACGAATTGCGGTCAGGTTATTTACTTCAAGCATGTGCATCTAAATCGAGAAATTTGAGCCGCTATATTAGCACACCACACCTAAGACAAAACATAATAAGACTATTACCAGTCACGAAACTAGGTAAGAAACTGTTAATTTTTAATTATTTTCTGTCTCATTTACTACTTTATGGCTACATTTAACCACATTCAAAACTAGAGAGGGAAGCCATTGGCTTCCCTCTCTAGTTTCGCTCTTTCGACTATTTTTTGGCAGGTCGCCTCGTACTTTGCACCGGCTCGCGACCTTCCGGGTGACTACTCAGTGGCGGGATGCTTTCATGCCCTGCAATTTTCTTCTGCAAGGACATCATCAACTCAGCTTCAGCTTTAGGTAGCTCACACTCTTTAATAAGCTCATTGATGTCAGCACCGAGTTGGACCATTTTTGTCGCTCGGCTGTATAAACGCCCATCCGTATCAACATGTTCCAATTCAGTAATTCGCTCGTTTAAATGCTGGATGAGATCCTGCTGATCCGTCACTTTTTGGCCAAGACCAATAGCAACTGAGCGTATTTCCAACAGCTGTCTATTCGTCTTTTGCAACTCCTTATCTAACGATCGGGCTTGTTGTCTTTGGTGATCAATCTGTTGGGCAAGTCCCTGACGTACACGAAGTAACACCAGCAACAAAAATACAACAACAAAAACCGCGCTCCCTATAAGAATAACAGGAGCACTGAACAACATAGCTTCGCTCATTATAGGTGGACCATCTCGTCCCACTCGTCTTCAGTTAGTAGTTTATTCAGGTCAACAAGGATCAATAGCTTACCGTCACGGTTGCTCACGCCTTGGATAAACTTAGCGCTCTCATCGGTACCAACACTTGGTGTAGTATCGATTTCAGAAGAACGTAGGTAAACCACTTCCGCAACGCTATCGACTAAAATACCAATCACTTGGCGCTCAGATTCAATCACAATGATGCGTGTATTATCCGTGATTTCACCTTGCATTAAGCCAAAACGAGATCGTGTATCAATGACGGTCACAACATTACCACGTAGGTTAATGATGCCAAGAACATAATCAGGAGCACCTGGTACCGGTGCAATTTCTGTATAGCGAAGCACTTCACGTACCTGCATTACATTAATTCCGTATGTTTCTTCTTCTAGTTGGAACGTCACCCACTGAAGCACTTCGTCGTTAGACTTGTCTTTTCTTACTTCTACTTCGTTAGTCTGAGACATACCTTTTCCTCTCTAAGTCGATTCCGACATCAATGTATTATTATTTCTCTAGTGCTTTTACATCAAGCCCTGCATTAAGCATAGCTATCAATGCTTCAACATGGATCAAAGCACACATTTTTTCTTTTACCATTCCAGCAAGCCACGGCCTTTTGCCTGCCTGTTCTCGCCAGCGGACCTTCTCTGAGCTTAGCAATTCTGTACCCATAAGCTGAGTACTTGCTAACCCCCACATACTGTCACCAAGCATGACGATGTATTGATAACCTTCTTTGTAGCTATCATCATGGAGCTTTTCTGCCATTACCCATTTTGCCGTATCGACAACATCTAGCTGATTGTCTTTATTAGTTTGCAGTCCAAGGTACCAAGCAGGTCGACCGATTAAATGATTGAGCGTTGCCATACGGTGGATCCCCCCAAGTTCATCAAGAGGCACCGCAAACGTCACGCCATTCACTTCAAAATAGAGCACTTGAAAATCTCGTGTTCTCGCAGTGCTTTTCCATGTACCAATTCCAGAGTAGCCCGCTTGCGTTTCAAGTTCGACTTCAGCCGTCGGTTGCTCAACCACTTCCACGTCAACAGCAAATTCTTCAACAGTGTCTGCCGCAGTCAGAATTTCAACTTCAGGTTCTGTTTCCAAAGTATCGGCGGGAATATCCCATTCTTGGATCTCTTCAACAATTTCAGCCACTGGTTGAGTTTTTAAAGCGATCTGAACGGTGTTTTGCTCCATGATCTCTTCCAGCTCTAACTCTGCCACTGGATTACTTGATTCTAGCTGGCTTAATAAGCGTTGCACATCATCTAAATTCGGCAGCTCAAACTCAACCACTTCAGCATGGTAATAACTTTTTTCCGGTACAGATTGCACCGATGTCGAAAGCGCTAACTCAGGTTCAGCAAGGGACAATTCTTTGTGCTCTTCCGCTTTCAGCTCAAGTTCAATCGCTTCTTCATCTAGTAACGCTGTAAAGTAGTCATCGAGTGCTTGTTCACTGGATAAAAATGGCCCACTACTCATCAATAGCTAGCCTCTCTAAATAAATCAGCAACTGTTTATAAGCAAAAACACCACGGCTACCTTCAGCAAAATGAGAAGCAGGCAAGCGCTTTAAACTCGCGTCACGAAACTTGGTGTCTATAGGTACAGCAGAGCTCCAAACTTGCTCTGGGTAATCTTTTTTAAGTTGATTCAGCGTTTGCAAAGAAGCCCGGGTTCGCTTGTCGTACATAGTCGGTACGATAGTCACTTTAAACGATCGACTACGAGATTTTTGCATGATGGCTAAGGTGCGAATCATCCTTTCGAGCCCTTTCATAGCCAGAAACTCAGTCTGCACTGGAATTAAGATACGATCGCTGGCGGCCAATGCATTAACCATCATTACCCCTAAAATTGGAGGACAGTCGATCAATACGTAGTCATAATTATGGCGCAATGCAAGAAGCGCACGTTTCAAAATCAGCCCCATTCCACTGCGGTTGCCCATGACTCTATCTAAAGTGGCTAGAGACATATGGGCAGGGATGAGATCAATGCCTTCAACATCGGTTTTTAGGATAAGAGGGGTAACGCTTTGCTCTGTTAACTCACGTTGCTGAAATAGGTCAAACAGGCTGACGGGCACGCCATCAGAATCATAACCTAAGTATGTAGTAAGCGAGGCGTGAGGGTCAGTATCGACCAACAGCACTCTTTTGCCTTGCTGACTTAGCAAACCGGCAAGCGTAATCGTTGTGGTTGTTTTACCCACACCGCCTTTTTGGTTTGCAATACTCCATACAATCATTGAACTTCCTTTATGCGAGGCCAACTTCAACTAACATTCGTTCTGATATACGCTCTAACGGTAAATCTTCAGACGAGATCCCCGCTTTTGCGACAGCTTGCGGCATGCCATACACCACGCAACTTTCTTCATCCTGAGCCCAAATGGTTGCCCCTGCGGCTTGTAACATTCGAGCCCCTTCACGACCATCGGCTCCCATACCAGTCAATATCATTGATAGCACTTTATCTGCATAGATCTTCGCCGCAGAACCGAATGTTATATCAACACACGGCTTATAGTTCATACGTTCGCCACCATCGATAATGCGCAATTTAGCACTACCCGGACGGCCCTCAATCATCATCTGTTTACCACCCGGAGCCAAATAGGCAACACCTGGGCGCAATGCATCACCATCTTCTGCTTCTTTCACTTCAATTTTACACAGTGAGTTGAGCCGGTTTGCAAATGCAGCAGTGAAGGTGGCAGGCATGTGTTGAATGAGTACGATCGGATGCGGATAATTCGCAGGTAACTTCGTCAATATTTTTTGTAACGCAACCGGGCCCCCTGTAGAGGTACCGATAGCAGTCAACTGATATTTTTTACCTGTAGCTTTAAAGCGAGCCAATGTGCCCATTGATTTCGGCGCAGGGGAACTCGCCGTTGTAGCCGCTGTTCTATTGGCAAACGGCGATGATGTGCTCGGCACTGGGCGTGAAACCAAAGGTCTTCTCAGCATCCCTTTTTTCGACGCGATTTGAATAACCCGTTGTTGTAATAAAGCGACAGCCTCATCACGGTTACGGGCAATATCTTCAAATTTTTTCGGTAAGAAATCTAACGCTCCAGCATCTAAAGCATCTAGCGTTGCTTTGGCACCATCATGAGTCAGCGATGAGAACATCAAGATCGGGATCGGGTTCGCAGCCATAATTTCACGGACAGCAGTAATGCCATCCATAACTGGCATCTCAATATCCATTGTGATGACATCAGGCTTTAAGATTCTCGCTTTTTCTACGGCTTCTTTACCGTTAGTTGCAACATCAATCACTTCTAGACGGGTGTCAGAGTTAATAATTTCACTCACACGCCGTCTAAAAAAGCTCGAATCATCAACGACTAATACTCTAATCGCCATGGGTGTCCTTATATTGTGTGCTCATTTAAATGCGGGAAGCAGCAGCATACTGCTTAAGCAAATCTGGCACATCTAGTATTAGTGCAATATGTCCATCGCTGGTAATCGTTGCCCCAGCCATACCCGGTGTTTTTTGAAGAAGCTTATCTAGTGGTTTGATTACCACTTCTTCTTGGCCAATTAAGGTATCAACCACAAAACCAACTCGCTGGCTACCAATCTGAACAATAACAACATGTCCATGACCTTTACGCAGTTCTATTTTACCCGCTTTAGGTGCTAGCCAATTCTGTAAGTAGAAGAGTGGTATCGATTTTTTACGTACTATGATGGTCAATTGTCCATCAACGACGTTCGTCCGGCTAAGATCAAGATGGAAGATTTCATTCACGCTCGCAAGCGGTAGAGCAAATGGATGCCCTGCGACCCCAACCATCAATGTCGGTAAGATAGCGAGTGTTAGCGGCACTTTGATCGTAATCTTAGTCCCTTTGCCCATCTCAGAATCGATGTCAATTGAACCATTGAGTGTATTGATGGCTGTTTTTACAACATCCATCCCAACACCACGACCAGAAATGTCTGAAATTTGCTCTTTACTGGAGAATCCCGCCATAAAGATTAAGTTAAAACACTCTTTATTGGAGAGACGCGACGCCGCATCTTCATCCATCATGCCTCGTTTAACCGCAATACTACGCAGCTTATCTGGGTCCATACCGCCGCCGTCATCGACGATAGCTAGCTCAATATGATCACCTTCTTGCGAAGCTGAGAGTATGATTTTACCCGTGCTTGGCTTTCCAGATTTGCTACGCACATCAGGCATTTCAATGCCGTGGTCAACTGAGTTACGCACTAAGTGGATCAATGGGTCTGCAAGCGCTTCGACCAAGTTTTTATCAAGGTCTGTTTCTTCACCGCGCATTTCAAGCACGATGTCTTTTTTCAGGGTACGTGCAAGGTCTCGAACCACGCGAGGGAAACGACCGAACACTTTCTTAATCGGTTGCATGCGCGTTTTCATGACAGCGCCTTGCAAATCCGCAGTAACTACATCAAGGTTAGCCACCGCTTTTGCCATCTCTTCGTCGTTGCTATTAAGCCCTAAACTCAGCAAGCGGTTACGCACTAGCACCAATTCGCCAATCATGTTCATAATGATGTCGAGCGTTGATGTATCAACACGGACTGTTGTTTCCGGCTGAGTTTGCGCTTTTTTAGCCACAGCAGGTGCTGATACTTCTTTTTTCTCAGCCACTGCAACCGGAGCTTTCGCCGGGGAAGAGGCGGCTGGAGCCGTTACTTTAGGCTGAGGAGCAGGTGTAGGTTTCGCCGCTTCAGCTTTCGGTTTTGCGGTCTCTGTTGGTTTTATAGGCTCTGCTGGCTTCACATTTTCAGAAGCAGGTCTGGTTGCCATTTCCAACTCTTCTGGCAATGGCCCTTTTCCTGAGCCATGCAGTTCGTCAAGAAGCTTTTCAAACTCCTCGTCCGTCATCAAATCATCGCCACCACCAGCAGAAGCTTTAGGTGCCGCTGTTGATTTAGGCGGAGTAGTTGGTTTCGCTGTAACCTCAGGAGCGGGTTCAACGGTTGGAGCTTTGCCTACGCCGTGCAGTTCATCAAGCAGCTTTTCAAATTCGTCATCCGTAATGTCACCACTAGCAGCCACTGATGCACTTGGGGCTTTAGGCGCTGGGGCCGCCGGTGCGGCATTTTCAGAATGAGCATTAGGCGCGGTGCCCTTGCCATGTAATTCGTCTAACAGTTTTTCAAATTCATCTTGCGTGATTTCATCGATAGAATTTGACGCGACTGCCTTTGAGGCCTCTTGTTGAATGACTTCCGGTTCAGGCGCTTCGATAGCGGCCTCTTCCTCGACTTCAACTTCAGCAATAACAGGCTCCACTTCGTCAATTTCATCTTCAGAAGCAGGACGACACAATTTATGAAGTTCATCGAGTAGAGCGGGATCTGCAGGCTCTAAGGGTTCTTGATCTTGAACAGCGCGAAACTGTGCGTTAACGGTGTCTAAAGCTCGTAACATCGTATCCATCAAGCTCGATGTTACACTTCTTTGGCCATTGCGTAAGATATCAAATACGTTCTCAGCACCGTGGCACGTCTCAACCAGCTCGGTTAGGGCAAGAAACCCGGCCCCACCTTTAACGGTATGGAAACCGCGGAAAATCGCATTTAATAACTCCCTGTCTTCGGGGTTGTTCTCAAGTTCAACCAATTGCTCTGAGAGCAATTCGAGAATTTCACCTGCTTCAACCAAAAAGTCCTGAAGAATGTCGTCGTCTAATTCGTAGCTCATACGTTACCCCTAAAAACCAAGACTCGATAACAAATCATCGACTTCGTCTTGAGATGAAACCGCATCGGCTCTTTCATGAGGGTTCAAAATAGGACCTTCAGGTTCGATAGATGGGTTCTTCTTGTCTGTTTTTTGTTCTATTTGGTTAGCCCCAAAGGCAGTGAGAATCTCAACTAGGCGTTTCTCAACTTCATTAACCAGCGTAATAACACGCCGAATTATTTGGCCAGTGAGATCTTGAAAGTCTTGAGCCATCAATATCTCAGTTAGCTGACCTCGCAATTCGCTGCTGTTGCCTTCAACTTGTGATAGTAGATCATCAATACGGTGACAAAGTGCTTTAAACTCAATGAGATCAATACGTCCATGCATCAACTCATTCCATTGTGGACGCACTTTTAACAGACCTTCGTGAAGGCTGTCAGCGATCGGCATACATCGATCCACTGCATCCATTGTTTTATTCGCAGCCACTTCCGTTTTATCAATTACGTATTGAAGACGATCCCTTGCATCTGGAATTTCGTCATTTGCAATCTCAGCCATACGCTCATCAAGGTTGAACTGTTTGAGCGATTCATGCAGTTCCCTTGTCAAAGTGCCTATTTCTTGCAGCATTGGATTGCTTGCTTTGTCGTAGGTCTCTTTAAAGAGTTGATTCGCCTGATCTTGCTGTCCATTTTCCAGTAGCTGAACGAGTTCTTTTGCTTGTTCTAATGAAATCATCGATTAGCCTTTTCGCGCATAAATGAATAGAGCACCTTTTGTCTGTGACCACACGCTTTATAAACGCTCGAAAATTTTATCCAGTTTTTCTTTAAGCGTAGCAGCAGTAAAAGGTTTTACGATATAACCATTCACACCTGCTTGAGCAGCCTCGATGATTTGTTCGCGTTTTGCTTCTGCGGTGATCATCAGAACAGGCAGATGCTTAAGTTCTGCGTCTGCTCGAATATTTTTCAACAAATCGATGCCTTGCATGCCCGGCATATTCCAGTCTGTAACCACAAACTCAAAATCACCTTTCTTTAGCATAGGCAACGCTGTCAGGCCATCATCTGCTTCTTGGGTATTATTGAAGCCCAAATCACGAAGTAGATTCTTAACAATACGGCGCATTGTTGAAAAGTCGTCAACAATAAGGATCTTCATGTTTTTATTCAAAATTGCCTCCACTGAGCTCGAAATCAGTGATATTAGTCATTTTGCGTCCAAGAACTTAACTTTGTTCTTAGTCGCTGCATAGATTGGCTTAGTATCTGGCTAACGCGGGATTCGCTAACACCTAGAACTTCACCAATTTCTTTTAAGTTTAGCTCTTCATCATAATAGAGCGAAAGTACCAAAGCTTCACGTTCTGGAAGTGATTTTATTGATTCAACCAATGCTTTACGAAACGATTCATCGGCGACTCCCTTAAATGGCGAGTTGTCTTCATCGTCATCCAGAGGAGAAATTGCATCATCAGAAATACCTAAATCTTCGATTCCGACAATCCGTGAGCAATTAATGTCAGTTAATACAGTATGGTACTGATCCAGCGACATGCCTAAATACTTCGCAACTTCTGTATCAGTTGGGTTTCGGTTTAGCTCACCTTCTAGAACTGAAATTGCATGGGTTATCTCTCGGTTGTGTTTATGAACCGAGCGTGGAACCCAATCACCACGCCGAATATCGTCGAGCATAGCTCCACGAATTCGAATTCCTGCGTAGGTTTCAAAGCTTGCACCTTTACTCCCATCATAATTTTTTTGTGCTTCAAGTAGGCCTATCATACCGGCTTGTATTAGATCTTCGACCAATACGTTTGGTGGCAGGCGACCTGCTAAATGGTGTGCAATACGCTTAACCAATACAGAGTATTTTTCTAAAAATGCTTGTTGGCTCTTTAGGTTTCCGTGTTGGTCATAAGTAAGCGCTTTATTCACCGAATGGTTCCCCTACACTTTCTGTTCTATTTAGCAAACGCTCGACAAAAAATTCCAGATGGCCTGTCGGCGTTCTTGGAATTGGCCACGTTAACGCTTTACTTGCCAACGAGCTGATTGCCAGTGCCGCAGGTGACCGTGGAAACGCATCGACCACTATTTTTTGTTTTTTTACTGCTTGTCGCACTTTATCATCCAAAGGTATGCAAGCAACAAGTTCAAGGCTCACATTTAGGAATCTTTCTGTCACTAAAGTTAATTTAGCAAATAATTC
Source organism: Vibrio sp. 1151_11 (assembly GCF_029478525.1). Lineage (NCBI taxonomy): Bacteria > Pseudomonadati > Pseudomonadota > Gammaproteobacteria > Vibrionales > Vibrionaceae > Vibrio > Vibrio sp. 1151_11. Next base: position 110,474 of record NZ_SHMN01000011.1, read on the forward strand.
CCGTCCTTCACGATAACTTCTCACCATATTGGCCACAATTTTAAAACGTTGCACTTGGTGTTCACGACTTAAGAGCTTGATCAGCGCGTAAGCGTCGGTGATGGATGTCGGTTCGTCACATACCACGATCACTACATCTTGTGCGGCGCGACAGAAGCTCACGACCATATCAGAAATACCTGCGGCTGTATCGATGAGCAGAATATCCATCTCATCTTCTAAACTGCCAAAGGCGCGTATTAAACCAACATGTTGGGCGTGTGACAACTCTGTCATCGACTGTGTGCCCGAGGTCGCTGGAATTATTCGTATCCCAAAAGGCCCCTCGACGATGGCATCTTTGAGTTCACACTCGCCAGCCAGTACATGCCCTAAGTTTCGCTTCGGGCGTATGCCAAGCATAACATCCACGTTAGCTAAACCTAAGTCTGCATCCAACACCATGACTTTTTTGCCTTGACGAGCCATGCAGATCGCCATGCCGAGTGTCACGTGAGATTTACCCACACCACCTTTACCACCAGTCACAGATATGACTTTGGTCAGTGACGGTTGAGTTAAGCGGCGTAAACCGCTCGCTTGGTCATATATCATATTATTCGCCATATTTGTCCGCCGCCTAGAATCTCTCGGAGTCGCTGCTCCAATAGTGAGGTTCATTCTCTGTCGACTTCTCTAGCAATTCGTTTGCCTTTGCAACCATGTACTTCGGCTGGGCAATCACAATATCTTCTGGTACACGCTGGCCATTCGCGATGTAAGCAACGGGCAGTGCGTTTTGAACCACGACACTCACAAATTCCCCTAAGCTCAATGACTCATCAAGCTTAGTCATAATGCACCCTGAAAGAGGGATCCTTCTAAAGTGCTCGATTGTTTCTTGTAATACTTTTCTTTGTGCCGTTGCAGGCAGAACAAGGTAACTGTGGATGATTTCGCCACTCTCTTGCATCAGGGTATCGAGCTGCTCTGATAACCGAACATCACGCTGCCCCATCCCCGCGGTATCAACTAAAATTAAACGCCGATTTCTTAGCTGATATATTACATCGGCTAACTCACTGGAATCTTTAGCAACTCTTACTGGACAACCCATAATTCGGCCATAAATAGAGAGCTGTTCATGAGCACCGATACGGTAGGTATCTGTGGTGACTAGAGCGACGTTATCAGCGCCATACTCCATAGCGGCGCGAGCGGCTAGTTTAGCAATGGTGGTGGTTTTACCAACCCCTGTTGGGCCTAATAGCGCAACCACACCACCACGTTTCAGAATATCTTGTTTGGAAACAGGGATTTGATCAGCCACTAAGCCAAGCAGCGCCTTCCAAGCTTTAGTTGGAGCCGTATCTTCTGGGATATAGCACGCAAGCTGGTCAGCCAGTTCTTGTGAAACCCCCATGCGCTCAAGTCTTTTAATGAGCATGGCACGCAAAGGCTCTCGACGCTCAACTTCTTGCCACATTAATCCTGAAACTTGATGTTCTAACAGGCGGCGTATTGAGGTCATCTCTTCACGCATGTTTTCCAGCTCTGGGTTCGAAACACTCGCCTCTTGCGTTGGGTAACGATCATAACGCGACGGATCTAGCTTCGGCGTTTGACGGGTGGACGCTCTTCTATCCTCTGCAATTAACTTCGCTAATGGCGAATCGGCTCGTAACTCTGCACTACCGTGTCCTGAGTTGGTGTTAGATGAACCCGATTGACGTTGCAATAATGCAGAGAGCGAATCTTCATTTTCGGCGTGATAATCTGAATCTGAGCCACTTGGTGCGCTGTACTGCTTTAACATATTTGCAAAACGTTTGGTCATTGAACGCCCAGAATCTGCGCTGTTTTGCAGGCTGACTCGATCATCATCCAACTCACGAGAGGATTTGTTCAAAGACGGGGTGACTTGGGTGTAACCTTGTTGTCTAGGCTGCGAATTATAGCGCTTGGCACTGTTTTGCTGGGTGGGCTGTTCACCATCCACAGCGGCAACGATTTCCACACCACCCGCGACTTTTTTATTCGACATGATCACCGCTTCCGCACCAAGCTCTTCTTTCACTTGCAGCAGCGCTGTTCGCATATCTTTGGCAAAAAATCGTTTTATTTTCAAAGCAGATATCCGTGTTAAATGGCTAAAGCCCGATTAGGTAACAACAGTTTCGTTAGTTACCAACGGCTTGAACAATCCGAATTTGTTTCTCGTCAGGTATTTCTTGATAAGAGAGCACACGCAAATTAGGTATCGTGTTTTTCACAAACTTCGCCAAAGTTGAACGAAGCACACCAGACGTGAGTAACACGGCGGGCTCACCTTTCAATTCTTGTTCTTGCGTTGCATGGCTCAGTGCAGCTTGTAGACGCTCTGCTAAGCCTGGCTCAATACCTGCCGATTCTCCTCCTGACGCCTGCATGGTTTGATGCAATATTTGTTCCAGCTCAGGAATCAGTGTTATCACTGGTAGTTCAGGTTCTATACCATTGATTTCTTGGACGATTAAACGCTTCAATGAGATTCGAACGGCCGCCGTTAGGATGTCAGGTTCTTGACTCCGCCCAGAATACTCCGCCAAGGTTTGTATTATGGTTCGAATATCTCGGATTGGAATCGCTTCATTGAGTAGGTTTTGCAGTACCTTAACGACTGTACCCAACGGCAGTTGATCTGGAACGAAGTTTTCAACTAGCCTTGGCGCTGAGCGACCCAGCATTTCAATTAAGTTTTGAACCTCTTCATGACCAATCAGTTGCGAGGCGTTATTAGTGAGAAGCTGACTCAAATGAGTGGCGAGTACGGTCGATGAGTCCACAACTGTGTAACCCAGAGCTTGTGCGTGTTCACGTTGTTCTTCACGGATCCAAACCGCTTCAAGGCCGAATGCTGGGTCGAGTGTGCGTTCACCGTCAATAACACCATAGACTTGACCAGGGTTAATCGCCAGTTCTTGATCTGGGCGGATCTCCGCTTCACCAACAGCAACCCCCATTAAGGTAATGCGATAACTATTGGGTGTTAATTCTAAATTGTCGCGAATATGCACTGCGGGGATGAGAAAGCCAAAGTCTTGCGACAGTTTTTTCCGAACACCTTTTACGCGTTCGAGCAGCTCTCCACCTTGATCTCGGTCCACCAGCGGTATCAATCGATAGCCCACTTCTAAGCCAATCACATCAACGGGTTGAACATCATCCCAAGAGAGCTCTTTTTGAGTGGGTGCTTCGTTGTCCACTTTTGCAGGCAGTTTCTTTTCATCGGCGGTTTTTTTCTGTTTGCGTATCATCCAATACGCGCAACCACCCGCTAATGCGGCTAGCAATAAGAAAGCAAAGTGAGGCATACCCGGCACAATGCCCATGATGCCGAGAATACAAGCGGTAATCATCAATGCTTTAGGGTTGTCAAACAGTTGGAAGACGACTTGCTCTCCCATATCTTCATCGGTATTTTGACGGGTAACCATCATGGCAGCGCCAATCGAAAGCAGCAATGAGGGGATCTGAGCCACTAAGCCGTCACCAATGGTCAGCAGTGTGTAGATTTGGATCGCTTCTTTAAAACCCAACCCATATTGCGCCATACCAATCGATAAGCCGCCAATAATGTTGATGAACAAAATTAAGATCCCAGCAATCGCATCCCCTTTAACAAATTTTGACGCACCGTCCATTGAACCGTAGAAATCCGCTTCTTTGGTTACTTCGAAGCGTCTCAGCCGCGCTTGGTCTTGATCGATTAAGCCCGCATTTAAGTCCGCATCTATGGCCATTTGCTTACCCGGCAAGGCATCTAGGGTAAAGCGAGCACTCACCTCAGAAATACGTCCCGCACCTTTGGTTACTACCATGAAGTTGATGATCATCAAGATCAAAAACACCACTAAACCGACGGCGTAGTTACCACCGATCACCACACTACCAAACGCTTCAATGACGTTACCAGCCGCCCCGGGGCCTTCATGACCATACAATAAAACCACACGGGTTGAAGCGACGTTCAAGGCTAGTCGAAGTAAGGTTGCAATAAGCAAAACCGTAGGAAAAGCAGCAAAATCAAGCGGTCTACGGGTATAGACAGTGACGAGTAACACCACCATCGATAAGGCAATGTTAAAAGTGAAAAACAGATCCAATAGGAAGGCTGGGATCGGTAAAACGACCATAGCCAACGTGGCCAATACCATAACCGGCGCACCGATTGCTGGCATACTTCGCTGCGGTATTGATGGCAATTTATCTGCAAATGGGAGAGTAAATTTCATAGGTTAGCAAGCAATCTGTTGATAAATATCTATAAATGCGACAATGCGTTAACTCGGCGATGCAATTTTTAGTCCAGTAAAACAGTCAAAATAATGGCTACATTAGTAAAGGCAATAACCCTTCACTTAACGTAGCCTAGTTATTCAAATTACGTGAACTTCTTTTACTTTGAATGGTGGTTTAAGGATTAATACTCCAGATCTGCTGTCCTTTACGCAACTCTCTATCATATTCGATACCAATCAGACCGGATGTGGGGAACATTGGAGGGACTAAATCGGTAACAAATTCAGCCGCGAGATAGCCAACTAACGGTAAATGAGACACCAGCAGCACTGATTCGATTTGTTCTACATCGGCCAAGGCAGAGACATACTCAAATACCACTTCCGCTTTCCCATAAGGTGTGATGTCATCACAGGTCACAACATCATCGGCATTAAAATAAGAGGCTATCGCAGCCCAAGTTTGCTGCGCCCGTAAGTAAGGGCTTACCAATACTTTATCTACATGGCGAAGATCTTGCTTTTCACAAGCACGAGCCACAGCAACAGACTCACGAAGACCTCTTTCGGTTAAGGCCCTTTGTGCATCACTCGCTGCATAATGTTCAGCTTCTCCGTGACGCATAATAAAAATCTTCATTACTCATTCCTAGTGGTTATTATCTATGCCGTCTAGGCGGCTTTATTCTCGATTATATCAGGCAACCAAGCAAAGACTTCGACACTGTTAACAGTCTATTAAAAAGTCTCCTGAAGGACTAAAATGGCACTTCGCTCATAAAATCATTGCTTGAAATTTGCACCTAACCGTTTCAACGCCATAATTAAAAAAGCCTTTTCTGTGGAGAGTCACTGTGCATTTAAGCCCTAACGACACCAACCAATACCGCTACATTACGTTAACTAATGGTCTGAGAACATTACTTATTCAAGCGGATGATGCACAAAAGTCAGCCGCTGCTTTAGCGATTAATGTGGGGCATTTTGATGACCCTGAAGACAGAGAAGGTCTTGCCCACTATCTGGAACACATGCTGTTTTTAGGCACAGAAAAGTACCCGAAAATTGGTGAGTTTCAAAGTTTTATTAATCAACATGGTGGCAGCAATAACGCATGGACTGGTACAGAGCACACCTGTTTTTTCTTTGATGTAAGCCCAAATCATTTTGAAAAAGCCTTGGACCGATTCAGCCAATTCTTTTGTGCCCCCTTATTTAATCAAGAAGCTCTGGATAAAGAACGCCAAGCGGTGGATTCTGAATTTAAACTCAAACAGAATGATGATTCGAGAAGGCTCTACCAGGTTCAAAAAGAAGCCATCAATCCGCAACACCCGTTTGCTAAATTTTCAGTGGGTAATTTGGAAACGTTGTGTGATAGAAATGGTCTCTCTATCCGTGAAGAAATTGTCCGTTTTCACCATGAAAATTACTCGGCTGATTTGATGACGCTCTCGCTAGCGGGCCCACAGACACTTGATGAGTTAGAGCAGTGGGCAAGAGATGAATTTTCCTCCATCCCAAATAAACAGCTCGGCCCGAAAAAAATCGAGGTGCCTTTTGTTTTAGACGCGCACCGCGGCGTCTTGATTCAAATCGAGCCACGAAAAGAGATCCGCAAACTAACTTTAAGCTTCCCAGCCCCAAGCATGGATGACTTTTATCATGTCAAACCTCTCTCTTATTTCGCCCATCTCATCGGTTACGAAGGTGAAGGCAGTTTAATGTTGGCATTAAAAGAGAAAGGTTGGATCACGTCCTTATCGGCTGGAGGCGGCGCAAGTGGCAGCAATTATCGTGAGTTTTCGATAAGTTTTAGCCTGACACATGAAGGCGTAAAACAGGTCGATAACATCATCCAGTCACTCTTTACTCAGATTAAATTAATCGCAGAGCAGGGGCTGAACGAATGGCGTTACCTTGAGAAAAGAGCGGTGCTTGAATCGGCTTTTCGCTTTCAAGAAACGACAAGGCCATTAGACATGGTCAGCCATTTAGTGGTTAATATGCAGCACTATCAGCCGCAAGACACCATCTATGGCGATTATATGATGGCGGGCTACAACGAATCACTACTTAAGCAAGCACTTCATTATTTGACTCCTGAAAATCTACGCGCCACGTTAATTGCTAAAGATGGGTATTACGATAAGAAAGCGAAATGGTATTTTACACCTTATTCAATTACTCCATTATCGGCGTCACAACTTGCAGCATTCGCAACCCCTTGCGACGTTGAAACAAACTTACCGCCACTCAATCCTTTTATCTGTTACGACTTAGACCCAAAACCGTTAGAGCCTTCAACGTCTTTACACCCGGAAATCATTGAAGAGTTACCAGGCTTTCGTTTATGGCATCTACAAGACCATGAATTTAGAGTGCCTAAAGGGGTAATTTACATCGCGATTGATAGCCCCATCTCGGTAGCCACTGCTCGAAATATTGTTAAAACACGTCTCTGTGTGGAAATGTTTTTAGACTCGCTGGCCACGGAAACTTACCAAGCAGAAATTGCTGGGATGAGTTACAACATGTACGCTCATCAAGGCGGCGTCACCCTGATGCTTTCTGGTTTTAGCGAAAAACAACCACAGTTAATGGAGATGATTCTCGCACGCTTTGCTAAACGTGATTTTAGCTTAAAACGCTTTAACACCATCAAGCAACAACTGCTTCGTAACTGGCAAAATACCACTAAAGATCGTCCAATTTCGCAGCTTTTCAATGCAATGACGGGTATTTTACAACCCAACAACCCTCCTTATGAAACGCTACTTGGTGCCTTAAAACAGATAGAAGTCGATGAGCTCAGTGATTTCGTTGAACAAATATTAGCGCAACTTCATGTTGAGATGTTTGTCTATGGCGACTGGTTAAGAAGTGATGCACAAGCGATGGCAGATACGCTTAAAAATGCATTACGAGTCAAAGATCAACAGTACGAGGAATCATTAAGACCACTCGTCATGCTCGGAGAGAGTGGGACTTTTCAAAAAGAGGTTCACTGCGATCAAGAAGATTCTGCTGTGGTGGTCTATTATCAGTGCAATGATGTCGCACCGCGCAGCATCGCCTTATATTCATTAGCTAATCACTTGATGTCCGCTACATTTTTTCATGAAATTCGTACTAAGCAGCAACTTGGTTATATGGTCGGAACGGGCAACATGCCATTAAACCGTCACCCAGGCATCGTACTCTACGTCCAGTCACCGAATGCTGCCCCTTATGAGCTGATTAGCGCTGTAGATGAATTTTTAAATGCTTTTTACATGGTGTTGCTGGAGCTCAACGAATACCAGTGGCACAGCAGTAAGCGCGGTTTATGGAATCAAATTTCAACGCCCGACCCCACCCTTCGCAGCCGTGCGCAAAGACTTTGGGTTGCTATCGGCAATAAAGATGCCGGCTTTGATCAAAGAGAGCAGGTTTTGAGTGAACTGAAATCACTCAGTCGCAGTGATATGATCCGCTTTGTGGTCAATGAGCTAAAACCAAGGACCGCCAATCGACTGATCATGCACAGCCAAGGAAACGCACATCAAACGGTTCAGAAACTCAGTTTAGGGCAAGAAATTGGCTCAATTGAAGCGTTCCAGCTTCGGCCTAAAAGCTATAACTTAGGATAACCGTACTTCATCGCCATCAGAGCAATTTATCTTTGCTCTGATTTTACGATCTTTTTTAAAGAGTGGGGATGCAGTTTAATGCACACGCCTTGCCACTTAAATGCAACCGTCGGGTTATGTAATCGCTCTCCTTCCCCTTTTGGACTGGACAATTTAACTTGAACACCTTGAGTGTCTAATGTTGTCCAGCATTCTTTTAATTGTGGGTAAACCGACAGTATATCCTGCAAATAGGCTTGCGCGGTTTGTGCCTCAGATGGCACCACAAATTCCACATGCTCCCAGCTCTGCTCTGGGTAAATTTTTCCCTCGGCAGGGTAAGGCAATTCCAAACATTCTATTGACCAACCATAAGCCGATAGCGGCACCGAAAATTCAATCACAATGATAGGACGGCCATTTATCTGAGCACTCGATATTTCTCGTCCTTCCTCCAGCCATGCCGCATGTGCTAATGACGCTAATTTACGATCATTAATGCGCAGTGCAATGTGGTCAGCTTGATTTGTGGATAAATCAATATGCAAAATTTTGGTTAATTCTTGAACTTTATGCATAAATTTATCTAAATCCTGCTTAAGCTGTTCAGGATGAAGCGCTGCATTCTTCAATGGTTCAAGCATTTAAATGGTCCAAAATGATGATTATCGTCTAATAGTACCAACAACTCTTCGAAAAGTAGAAAATTTCCTAATTTAGTCCCTATAAGCGCCTCAATAAAATTGGTATTATGTGCGCCAAATGATGAACAAAATTAAGATATGTATTGGCACTAAATGGTGAATAAAATGCATACCTTTGCAATTCCAAGAATTAAAGGAAACGCGTGTGAATATCCAAGCACTGATTAATGACAAAGTATCTCAGGCTCTTGAAGCCGCAGGCGCACCAGCTGGCAGTCCTGCTGCTGTTCGCCAATCGGCTAAAGCGCAATTTGGTGACTATCAAGCCAATGGCATTATGGGCGTAGCTAAGCAACTGGGTACCAACCCGCGAGAATTTGCTCAAAAAGTATTGGATGTTCTGGACCTCGATGGCATTGCGAGCAAAACGGAAATTGCAGGCCCAGGTTTTATCAACATTTTCCTCAGTGAAGCGTTTCTTGCTAAACAAGCGGATATCGCCCTAGCAGATGAGCACCTTGGTGTAACCAAAGAAGCGCAGAAGACGATCGTCGCAGACTACTCAGCGCCTAACGTTGCCAAAGAGATGCATGTAGGCCACTTACGCTCAACCATCATTGGTGACGCCGTTGTACGTACCTTGGAATTTTTAGGCCATAAAGTGATCCGCGCCAACCACATCGGTGACTGGGGCACGCAATTTGGTATGTTGATAGCCAACCTTGAACGTGTGCAACAAGAATCTGGTAACGAAGTTTCAATGGAACTTTCCGATCTTGAAGCTTTCTATCGTGAGTCAAAAAAACTCTACGACGAAGATGAAGTGTTTGCCGCTAAAGCACGAAATTATGTGGTCAAACTACAAAGCGGTGACGAATTCTGCGCTCAAATGTGGAAAAAATTGGTGGACATCACCATGATCCAAAACCAGCGTAACTATGATCGTTTGAATGTTTCGTTGACGCGCGATGATGTGATGGGCGAAAGCATGTACAACGACATGTTGCCCGGCATCGTAGCCGATTTAAAAGAAAAAGGTTTGGCGCAAGAAGATGATGGCGCACAAGTCGTTTTTCTTGAAGAATACAAAAATAAAGATGGCGAGCCAATGGGCGTTATCATCCAAAAACGTGATGGCGGCTTCTTATACACCACAACCGATATCGCGTGTGCAAAATACCGTTATGAAACCTTAGGTGCGGACCGTGTGTTGTACTTTATCGACTCGCGTCAACATCAGCACCTAATGCAAGCATGGACGATTGTCCGCAAAGCGGGCTATGTACCTGAAGAAGTGACTCTTGAACACCACGCCTTTGGTATGATGCTAGGCAAAGATGGCCGCCCGTTCAAAACTCGTGCTGGCGGTACTGTTCGTCTGGCCGATCTTCTCGATGAAGCGCAAGAGCGTGCCGCTAAATTAATTGAATCCAAAAACCCTGATTTAGACGCCGCAGAAAAAGCGAACATTGCCAATACTGTCGCGATGGCTGCAGTGAAATACGCTGATCTTTCTAAGCACCGCACTACCGATTACGTGTTTGACTGGGACAACATGTTGGCATTTGAAGGTAACACTGCACCTTACATGCAGTATGCCTACACACGTGTCGCGTCAATTTTTGCTAAAGCAGGCGTATCGATGGATAACCTGACGGGTGAAATTAAAGTCACACAAGAGAAAGAAAAAGCTTTGATTGCGAAACTTCTGCAGTTTGAAGAAGCGGTACAAGCTGTTGCCCGCGAAGGCCAACCTCACATTATGTGTAGCTACCTATTTGAATTAGCTGGCCAATTCTCTAGCTTCTATGAAGCATGCCCAATCTTAGTCGCTGAAGATGAAAGTGTGAAACAAAGCCGCCTAAAACTGGCTGCGTTGACAGCAAAAACCATCAAGCAAGGTCTGTCGCTACTCGGTATTGATACATTAGAACGTATGTAACGACAGCTATGAGTGAATGAAAGGGTTGACCATGGTCAGCCTTTTCTTTTATCGGTGATAACATCCGTGCAAGTGAGATTGACATGAATTTTGAACTCCACCCGCAACTGGCCAAAGACACTTCCGTCATTGGTGAATTTCCTCTTTGCTTAGCCTTACTCCATAAAGATAATGCCGTACCTTGGATTATTCTGGTGCCTAAACGTGCCAATTTGAAAGAGCTGCATCATCTACCAATGCAGGAACAGCAACAATTTTTATGCGAATCTCAAGCCGTTAGCCAAGCTCTTGAAGCCACGTTTTGTCCAGATAAACTCAATTTAGGTGCGCTGGGTAACATGGTTCCTCAGCTCCATATTCACCATGTTGCTCGATTTAAAAATGACGTAGCATGGCCAGGGCCTATCTGGGGCAATACTCAAGGGGTAATGAGAGCCGATCAAGAACAACAAGAGATCTTAACCAGAATCCAAAATGTGCTATCACTGAGTTCTATTTTTAGAAAGGGATAAACGTCGTCTCTCACACCATACATTAGGAAAAAGATAGATTGGGTAAACGTTTGAAAGCCGCTGACATCAGCGGCTTTCGTTTATCAGACAGAATGCCTAGCATCAATTATGACTAAAGTACGACAGTCAAAGATAGCCCGTTATTTCGGTTAAGCCCATAACGCACTCTTGTTACGCGGTTAGCCTTGTTGGTATCGATAGTGCGCGACAACACACCTTTTCGTATCCACACGGCTAACATAGCGTCAACGCCGTCCTCACTGAGCGAAAACTTTTTCGCAATCGCCGAACGGCTAACGATCCCATTATCTTCAATGTAGCGCTTTAACTCATTTAATATCATGCCACTTGTACCTCAAGCACCGTTTTCTGCTGGAGTCCTTTTCGCTTAAGCATTTTAAAGGTCAACAAACTCGCCATAACAATGGCAATAATCCACGTTAAACTTTCGACAGGGGTTTCGGTGATCCTTGTCGCTTGGTAATAAAGCGCGGCGCCACCATACGCAAGCCCCATCGTCCATACTGCGATAAAACGAGCGTAATTCGCACCAAACTCACGAACATAAGCCCCCATGGCTGCAACACAAGGCGTGTAAAGCAAAATGAAGATAAGGTAGGCAAATGCGGCATGACCAGTGACAAAGTGCTGTTTCAAATTACCAAAGATTGAGGCATCTACGGCTTGCTCTTCAGCCACTGCGCTACTGTCTGTCAAGTCTCCGACTTCGATACCGAGCGGATCAGAGAAGCTTAATCCCGTTAGGTTTTCTGGAATAGACATAACCGCTTCTTGTAGGCTCGCCATTAGGTCATATTCGCTTTCATCACCTTCAGCAGAGGTATATAAATTGTTTAATGTTCCGACTACCGCTTCTTTTGCAAAAATACCCGTGATGATACCCACTGTCGCTGGCCAGTTATCTTGATTGATACCAATAGGAGCAAATACCGGAGTAACCACTTGAGCCACTTTTGATAACACGGAGTTGTCACTATCTTCATTACCAAAGCTGCCATCAGTACCAACTGAATTGAGGAAGCTTAAGATCATAACAACGATGACAATCGTTTTCCCTGCACCGAGAACAAAACGTTTTAATTTCTGCCATGTTTTGATCATGACGTTTTGTACCGTTGGGATCTCGTAATCTGGCATCTCCATCACTAGGCTGTCGCTTGAACCCGGATAGAGCGTATGCTTCAAAACCAAACCAGTGAACACTGCGGCTAAAATGCCCAATAAATAAAGAGCAAAAACTACATTTTGACCGCTTTCAGGGAAAAATGCCGCAGCAAATAGCGCATACACTGGCAAACGTGCACCACATGACATAAAGGGTGCCATCGATGCCGCTAATTTACGTTCACGTTCTTGATCTAGAGTTCTGGTCGCCATAATCGCGGGAACGTTACAACCAAATCCTAAGACAAGCGGAACAAACGCTTTACCCGGTAGGCCTATCTTCTGCATCACTTTATCTAAAACAAAAGCCGCGCGAGACATATAGCCTGAACTTTCGAGTACAGCTAAAAATAAGTACAAACAAGCGATAACTGGGATAAATGTGGCGACGGTTTGAATACCTCCGCCAAGGCCATCTGCTAATAATGTCACTAGCCAAATAGGCAAATGATCATCCAGTAAGTGGTGCCCACCATCAACCAATAACGCCCCGACGCCAATGTCGAAGAAATCAATGAAAGCGCTCCCAATATTGATCGAGAACATAAACATTAAGTACATAACCACAAAGAAAAACGGTACACCCACCCATTTATTTAAAATCAGCTTATCCGCTTTTTGTGTAAAACTGTGGCTTAGTTTCCCTTCTGTTTTGCGGATCTGCTGGCATTGTTCATGCAAAAATGTGTATTTGGTATCAGCGACATGCAGATCAATATCTAAACCACTTTGCAATTGCTCTTTCTGGATAAGCTCACGCTGCACTTCTGGTAATCCATTAATCACCAAAAGATCATTTTCTAAGGCACGAATAGCTAATGCGCGAGGTGCCACTTGCTTATGTTGAAAAATAGTGGCTAATTTTCCGATCGATTGTTCAAATGCACTGCCGTAATCCAATAGCAGTTCTTTAAGAGCTACGCCTTGCAGCAGTACTTTATGCAGCTTTTCTTTGAATCGACTCACCTGCTCTTTACTGGTAGCAGAAAGCATAAAAACGGGGCAACCTAGAACTTTCTCAAGTTGTTGAATGTCTAGACCTTGACGCTCTCTTTTTAAAGCGTCCATTTTATTCAAAACCACAATCATTGGACGACCGAGCTCTCTCAATTGAAGCGTCATATAGAGACTGCGCTCCAAACACGTCACATCCACAACGTTAATGATTAAATCGGCAGGATGTGTAAGAACCGCTCTAGAGGCAATGGATTCGTCAATGCTGTTACTGTCATTCCCGCTGTCAAGTGCGTAGATGCCCGGCAAATCCGTTAGTATGAATTCATCTCCAGAATGAGTGTAGCGGCCCGTTTTTTTCTCAACTGTAACACCAGCCCAGTTACCGACTTGCTGCTTAGAACCAGTCAGCCCATTAAATAACGTTGTTTTGCCACTATTAGGGTTACCAACGGTTAGAATTTGATATCGCACTACGCTATCTCCACTTCAATACAAGCGGCTATATTTTCACGTACCGCTAAAGAGACGCCTCTCACTTCAAGTTGAAGTGGATCTCCCATAGGAGCTCTTCTGATTAACGTAACAGTAGTTAGAGGCAGCAAGCCCATCACCATCAATTTTTTACGAATGTCATTTGGAAGTTGATTGAACGCGACGATGCTCGCGCTATCTCCTTCATTTAATTGAGATAATTTCATCTATCTTGCTCTCAATGGTAGTGGTAATGAGAAATATTTTTATTAACAGGCGAATAATACACGCGCTAACCCTCTATTTTATTGCGTGAAATCAAAGATTGCATAAATCCATCACGTTGTTTTCGGTAAATAAACTGACGTTAAAAACGTTAAAAAATTATCAGGTACAAATGAGCTCAACATAAAAAAATAAACAAAAACAGGAAAAACCAAAATAAACCATTAAAATCAATCAGTTAATGTTAATTATATATTTTGTCGTTTTTCTTATACTAGGTTGTCGTTAATTTTATAAATGAAATAAGTCCTTTGCCATATAGTAAATCCATCGAAAGGAATTACTCCTTAGATACAAATTCCAGAGGTGGTACGGGTGTTACTCGTATCACTCCGGCAGCAAGCGAAGGTGTCATTGACACCCGTGGTATAGTCCCCCCGGCTATACCACGATCTTTTTTTTCTACTCATCTCATCTTTACCGCAACACAATCACCGACCCAGCCTGTTTATTGAGTAAGTGCTATTTCCAAAATAAATTGATATTACGACTTTGAGTATTAATGAGTGTATCTACGCAAGCATAGACAAATATGCGCAGCTAACACCGCAGCCAATCTAATCAAGAAGGGAGATACCGCTTGATTGCAGGCCGGCGGAAAGTGAGTTCATCTCCACACACCTGAATAAGCTTTGTGATTAGGGTGACTGAATGTCGCTAACATCGCTGCAGCTTCAAGTGGGAAAGTTATCACTATTTATCAGGGGCGGTATTACTCGTTATCATCAACAAATTGGGTTGGCGATAAACCGAAGTGATGTTTAAATCTTTGGCTGAAATAAGACGGATCATTAAACCCACAATCAAAAGCGACTTGGGCGACTTTTCCTCCTGCGAGCAAATATTGGCACGCTTTATCTAAGCGGATCTCATTTAGATACTCTTTGAATGTTTTATTGGTGATCGCTTTAAAACGACGCTGCAAACTACGTTCCGATACGAAGAGTGATTTGGCCGCACTAGAGGTACTAAATTCAGGATCTGAATAGTAATTGTGTACCAATTTTTCGACTTTTTTAAGCCACTCTTTTTCCGTTACATCAATAAACTTGTCCTCTGAATGCTCCTCTACGACGATCATTTCAGGTGCATCACTCACAAGCTCAACTGATGGCCAAGAAAGCTCAACTAAATTTCGTTCTGGCGATGAAAAAATATGTATTTCCCCACCGCTGCGCTGTACTAACAGTTGCATCTCCTCTAGTTCAAAACCAGAGATACGCTTATCACTATTGATGGATTGCACCTGATCGCCACAGTCAATCATCACAATAAACAGTCTTTTCTCCCTTTCATAACAATGAATTTGTAGCTCTTGATTTCTATAAAGACGTTTTACCGCATCAGACAGTAGCGTATTGAAAATGATGTCTAGGTTAAAATGGGCAGATTCAATATAAGCTTGTTTAAGCTCATTGTTCACCGCCAACGAAATATTCGCTTTCGCGAACTCTTCACGCCATCCGTCCACACAAGAGTTCAAGATGATCGATAGGTCGTAGAGCAACTGAGTCGCTGTTTTATCATTTCTTACGTTACGAAGTAACGCCAGTTCACGTTTTACTTTTAAAGCTAAAGACTCAAGTCGCGCGAGTTGATGGAGTTGCGAGCGATAAATCAGCTGATTTAATGTAGGAGTAATAGAATCTAACATCTGTTCAACAACGATATGGCGAATTTGTAATTGCTTGCGCAACTGCTGGTTATTAGTCAAAACAATTTTGCTTTGATGCCGTAGTTGATCCGTTTTCAAGGCCACCTGAGCTTTTAACTTTCGGTTTACTTTGGTAACCCAACGAGAACGCCACCATGAAGCAAAAGCAATAAGGCCTATAGAAAGGCAAAGGTAAAGAACAATCGCCCATGAAGACCAATACCACGGATTATCCACAATAAATGATAGACTGTTTATCATACTGTTTTGCGGATGTGGGCTGTAATTTCTCACCAGTAAACGATAGTGTCCAGGTAACAGGTGATCAAGTGTCAACTGAGCGCTTTCTAATCTCTGCCACTCCTTATCTCCTGCTATACGATACTCCAATAATAAGGATCTCGATTCTGGCAATGCACCAAACAAAAAGCTTATCGAACTTCCATATTCCAATTCTAGTGTCTGAAAACGACCACGACCGAACATGACAGGAATATGATCGACGTTCACTTGGCTAAAGATAATATTGGTATTAGGGGCAGTAGCAACTGTGAGTTCAGAGGACCATGCTGTCACTAAACCAAAACGGGAACCTAGCAGCAACTGCTGCTGGCTATTGATAATACTTGATTCGCAGACTCCACTTTTAAATTCATTATTCATCAATCCGTGTGGATCACCAAAATGCTTTACCATCTCACCCATAGGATTGTAGAGCGAGATTCCTTGTGAGGAAGTCAGCCAAATACCGTTGCCCGTTTCAGTTAAACATTTGGGGCTAATATTCTCTTCAACCATATCAATAGATCGAATATCACTACGATCATGTGCCAAAACAAAGACGCCATAAGCACTCGCAAACCAAACATCACCCTTGCTACTCTCAAATATATCAATGCTTTGTCCATAATGACTAGTCGCTCGGAGAAAAACAATTTTGCCTTTGTCAAAAAGATAAACACCATGGTCAGTGCCGATAAATACCCCTCGCCGAGTTGACTTAAGTTTTATTATTTTTGCAGGCAAAAATGCATCAACAAACCATTCAGAACCGAAATCGGTTAGCGAGTTATCGGCCAACTGATATGACCACAAATGGTTACCTGTTGCTCCCCACAACAGTCCTTCATGATCAAATTCAAGATGTTTAGTATCATTCGAACGCAGCTTCAGAGGTAAAACGCTCGTTTCTATCATCTTTTTTGTCTGCAAGTGATAAATAACGATGCCTGTATGTGTAGCTATCCATAGAGAATGATCATCTATTTGAGCGACATCATGCACTTCTCCAGGGAAAATAAGTTTAGGCTCTTGCCAATCTTCAGCATCGACTTGGTACAACCCTTGTCGAGTTAAAAACAAATACCCTTTATTATCTGACCTTGTCACAATTTTTGTTATGGGATTATTGTTGAGCTGTGCAATGGAATGGCGCTTAAATTTTTGTCCAAACAGAGAAAAGTAACGAATACCTTTATCCGTTGCGATCCAAATCCCACCTTGTAAGTCATTGACCAATGAATAAATTTTATTGCCTGGTAACCCATTATTGTCTTGGTCATTACTTTCTAACTTGACGGTTTTACCTGTCAAAAACGAATGAACAAATAATCCATCTTCAGTACCAAGCCAATACTCTTGATCTGTCTCAGCAACAGATAATACATGGGAATCTCCAACCAACTTTTGCTGGCGCTTTGGGTCCTCGACATCAATAATCAGCCCACCATTGAGCATTCCAATCACAAGCTCTCTACGTTTCTCGGAAAAATAGAGTTTCTCAATGAAGTTTTTACCAGAGCTTAGCACGTGAGAAAAACTCTCTCCATCTGACAGATAGACTCCAGCATTAGTGGCTAATACCCATTTAGAAAGCACAAACTTCGCATCATTAACGATTAATCGACTTGCTTGATTTAATTGATACATTTCTTTAAAAGAATAAGTAACTAACTTGTGGGTTTGCGCATGGTATGTATAAAAGTGCGTCTCATCGGCTAACCAGATGAAATTACCTGACGAACCTATTTTTTTTATGATGATTCCAGGCGTTAAGCTAAATACTAATTCGCGATCTTGTGCGGGATAAGTTCGATAAAGTTCATTATCAATGAACGTCCAAAAAGCGTTATTAAGATAGGTAATATTTTCGCTCTCTTGTGAAAGCACTGAGCCACGCCGGGGAAGGATGTTTTGTCCATCAAAGAAAACCACTTTGCCATGCACATCGTGTATCCAAACTCCCCCTTCTTCACCTAAAAACAAATTTTGTGCGGCAAAAATTTTCCCTTGAGCCTGAGCTGGCAATGGATAGAAGATGGAAGGTGCTTTGTCTAGAGCTTGTGTCCCCTGCGCTAATAAAAGCGTCAGGAAACCCAAGATCCAGAACAAAGCTTTAGAATAGTCATTCTTTCCTTTCAACAGACTGAGCCTCAATCAATAGCACGCCACATTGCAACCTGTTTTTTCGTGGCGATAATTATCAAAACATTCTAACCAAAGATAAGGCTTTTTGAAGCTAAGAAAGCGACAATCTGTGAATCTTTATCCTAGATTTCAGTGCAGATCGTACAACATACAATACAGCGTACATCTATTGAGACAAACAAGTGTAAAAGTTGTTGCTCAGCTCATTTAACAGCTCAAAATAGCTGCCACTTTTCACTTTGATATCTGCGCCTAATGGATCAAGTACTCCTGTTTTGACCTCTGTACCACGAGTCACAGTATCAATTACTGCAGGAGTAAACTGAGGTTCTGAAAAGACACACTTTGCTTCATTATTAATAATGGAATTTTTAATGGTGATGAGCGTTTTAGCCCCCGGTTTTCTATCAGGACTAACGGTAAAATGGCCGAGGTTATTCAAATGGTATTGCTGTTCAAAATAGCCGTATGCATCATGAAAAACATAATATCCTTTATCACTAATTTTGCTCATCTTCTGCGTGATTGCTTGATGGGTTGAGTCTAATTGAGCTAAAAAGCGGACTAAGTTTACTTTATACTGCTCGGCATTAGCGCTATCACTTTTTACTAAACTTGCGGTAATCGCCGCTGCCACTTGCTTGGCTTGATCGGTTCCAAGCCAAAAATGTGGGTCATACATACCATGGTGATGCCCATCATGATCGTGTTGTTCGCCACTGAGCTCTCTCAGTATCAGGCCATCAATTTGGCTGATGGTCAAAACGTTGTGGTGACTCGCTAATGTCTTACTTAAGAATGGCTCAAGGTCTTTTCCATACCAAATCACTAAATCCGCCGCTCTGACTTTTTTAACATCAGAAGGGCGCAACGCATAGTCATGCGGTGAGGTATTTGCCCCCAGTAGTACTTCTGGTTCATTCACATCGAGAGTCAATTCATATGTAATCATCTGAATCGGCTTAATGCTGGTCAAAATGACCGTAGACCACGCCAAAGGCGATAATGTTATTAAGCAAAGAAGGAGCATAATCTGACGCAACATGATGGTTTTTCCATTCGGTATATAGCGTTAAAGGGAACGAAATGTTACATTATAACACTTCCGAATTGCAAATAAGTTCCATTCATGTCCAACTTAATTCAGCTGCAAGGCATTTGTGTCGAATTCAACAACCGCCGTGTTTTGGACAATGTCAGTATCAACCTAGAAAAAGGGAAGATTACCACACTGATAGGTCCTAATGGTGCGGGCAAGTCGACGCTCGTTAAAGTATTGCTCGGGCTACAGCCCGTCCATAGCGGAACCATGACGCGCGTAAAAAACCTTAAAATTGGTTATGTTCCTCAAAAATTAAAACTTAATGACGCGTTACCACTCCCCGTTCAACGATTTTTAAGTTTGGCCGGACGTTTTAGTCAACAAGAGTTACTAGACGCACTCAGGCTTGTCGGGGCCGAGCATCTTCTTGATTATGATATGCATAAGCTGTCCGGTGGTGAAACGCAACGGATTCTTATCGCCCGTGCATTGCTACAGCGCCCAGATATTCTAATTCTTGATGAACCAGCCCAAGGTGTTGACGTGCAAGGGCAAATTGATCTGTATGATCTTATCGATGCCATACGACATCGTTTCGGCTGTGGTGTCTTCATGGTCTCTCACGATTTGCATCTGGTGATGGCAAAAACGGATGATGTTATCTGCCTTCATCACCATGTTTGCTGTTTCGGTTCACCTGCAACGATTACTCAACACCCAAGCTATATCGCATTATTTGGTACACGCAATCGCGAAGCCTTAGCTTTTTACCATCACAAGCATCAGCATCATCACGACTTAGCAGGCCAACCTGTAAAAGGTGATGCAACTTGCTGTTCAAATCATTCACACGGTCACCATCATGATTGAATTTCTTCTTCCATCAATATTAGCAGGCCTTGGTATTGCCGTTATCGCAGGTCCCCTTGGGTCATTCGTGGTTTGGCGAAAAATGGCTTATTTTGGCGATACCCTCGCACACGCCTCGCTGATGGGATTGGCACTAGGCTTTTTACTTGATATCAACCTTTATCTTGCGTTGCTCGTTTGCTGTCTTGGGCTTGCAATCATTTTGGTTACTATGCAGAAACAGCAGCTTGTGGCGACAGACACTTTGCTCGGCATTCTCGCTCACAGCTCGTTATCCATTGGTCTCATTGCAGTAAGCTTCCTTGATAACGTTCGCATCGATTTAATGAGCTATCTCTTTGGCGATTTATTGGCGGTAAGTTTTACTGATTTAGCCTTCATTTGGGGAGGAGCAATTGCAGTAAGTGCACTGCTATTTCTTTTTTGGCGTCCATTACTTTCAACTACAGTGAACGAAGAACTTGCGTTTGTTGAGGGTATCAACGTTGATTTAATGCGTTTGCTGCTGATGCTATTGATTGGGGTGGTGATTGCACTCGGAATGAAATTTGTTGGTGCTCTGATTATGACATCGCTGCTGATTATTCCCGCGGCGACCGCTAGGCGACTCACAAAAACCCCAGAGCAAATGGCAATATTGGCTTCTTTGGTTGGCGCTTTAGCTGTGCTGGGCGGGCTAATCCTCTCGTGGCATTTTGACACACCTGCAGGCCCTTCGGTTGTCGTGACAGCTACAACGATGTTTATGTGCAGTCAACTTGTAAAACGCTAGTATCAAAACCTATTGAATCTAAAGTAAAAACCCCGAAACAAGGTTCGGGGTTTGTCTTCAAACTGAGGGAGGCGTGATTACCAACCCGTCACTTCACGCAATGCTTTTCCGATATCAGCAAGGCTTTTGACGGTTTTCACACCCGCGGCTTCAAGCGCTGCAAATTTCTCATCAGCTGTCCCTTTACCACCAGAAATGATAGCGCCAGCATGGCCCATCCGTTTACCCGGAGGCGCGGTCACACCAGCAATATAAGACACCACCGGTTTCGTGACATTCTCTTTAATGAATGCTGCGGCTTCTTCTTCGGCTGTACCACCGATCTCGCCAATCATCACAATCGCTTCAGTTTCAGGATCGTCTTGGAATAGTTTCAAGATATCAATGAAGTTAGAGCCCGGGATTGGGTCACCGCCGATACCAACACACGTTGACTGACCAAAGCCTTCATCTGTTGTTTGCTTAACGGCTTCATAAGTTAGCGTTCCTGAACGAGAAACAATACCCACTTTTCCTTTCTTATGAATGTGGCCTGGCATGATGCCGATCTTACACGCATCCGGTGTAATCACACCCGGACAGTTCGGACCAATCATACGCACACCAGTCTCTTCGAGCTTCACTTTTACGTCAATCATATCGGTAGTCGGTATACCTTCAGTGATCGTCACAATAAGTTCAATACCAGCGTCAATTGCTTCTAAAATAGCGTCTTTACAAAATGGTGCAGGTACATAAATAACGGTTGCCGTTGCACCCGTTGCTTTCACTGCGTCACGCACCGTATTAAATACAGGCAGACCAAGGTGAGTTTGACCACCTTTACCCGGAGAAACCCCACCGACCATTTGTGTACCGTAGGCAATCGCCTGTTCGGAGTGGAAAGTTCCCTGACCACCAGTGAAACCTTGGCAGATTACTTTGGTGTCTTTATTAATAAGTACCGACATTATTTACCCTCCGCCGCAGCAACAACTTTCTGAGCTGCGTCCGTTAACGACTCAGCTGCAATGATATCAAGACCAGAATTTGCAAGTACTCCGCGTCCTAATTCCGCATTTGTACCTTCCAAACGCACGACTACGGGAACCGTTACACCAACTTCTTTCACCGCACCGATAATGCCTTCTGCAATCATATCGCAACGTACGATACCACCGAAAATATTAACCAATACGGCTTTCACGTTGTGATCAGACAAAATGATTTTGAACGCTTCAGCAACACGCTCTTTGGTTGCGCCACCACCAACATCAAGGAAGTTTGCAGGTTTTCCGCCATGAAGGTTAACAATATCCATAGTGCCCATTGCAAGGCCAGCACCGTTCACCATGCAGCCAACATTACCATCAAGAGCAACATAGTTCAGTTCCCACTGAGCAGCATGAGCTTCGCGCTCATCTTCTTGTGAGAGATCGTGCATTTCGCGAAGTTTAGGTTGACGATAAAGTGCGTTTGAGTCGATGTTGATCTTGCCATCAAGGCACAACAAGTTCCCTTCAGCGGTGACAACTAATGGGTTGATTTCTAGCAATGCAAGATCATACTGGGTAAACATAGCGCCAAGACCTAGAAAGATCTTCACAAATTGCTTAATTTGGTCACCTTCCAAGCCAAGTTTGAAAGCAAGTTCGCGGCCTTGATAGGCTTGCGGACCAACCAAAGGATCAATCGCGGCTTTATGAATCAGCTCCGGAGTCTCCTCCGCTACTTTTTCAATTTCCACGCCGCCTTCTGTTGAGGCCATGAACACGACACGACGAGTCGCACGGTCAACAACAGCGCCTAAGTAAAGCTCATTCGCGATATTAGAGGCTTCTTCAACCAAAATTTTTGATACTGGCTGACCATTTGCGTCCGTTTGATAAGTAACCAGATTTTTACCTAGCCATTTTTGAGCAAACTCTTTGACACCATCTTTAGTGTCGTGCAACTCAACGCCACCCGCTTTACCGCGACCACCTGCATGCACTTGACACTTAACAACTTTCTTCGCTGTACTAATCCGACCCGCCGCTTCAAAAGCTTCTTGTGGAGTATCACAGGCATAACCTTCCGGTACAGGCAAACCGAATTCTGCAAACAGCTGTTTGGCTTGATATTCATGCAAATTCATTATGTTCTTCCGTTTGTTTATCCCTTAGGGGATTTATTATTTCCATAAAGCGGCAGCTATGCTGCGCCATATATCTGTAGGGTGCTTCTCAAATTAAGCGGCTGCAATTTATCCAAGAGGATAGCTTGTAGCTTTTTGCTTAAATGAAGGCTAGACGTGAGCATGCCTAGCCTTAAATTCACTGAACAACGTTCAGTGAGGTTACACATCCAGTAGCAGACGTGCTGGATCTTCAAGTAGCTCTTTTACTGTCACAAGGAAACCAACTGACTCACGGCCATCCACCAAACGGTGGTCGTAAGAAAGTGCTAGGTACATCATTGGTAAAATTTCTACTTTGCCATCCACAGCCATTGGGCGGTCTTGGATTTTGTGCATGCCCAATATGGCCGCTTGCGGCGGATTGATGATCGGTGTTGACATTAACGAGCCAAACACACCGCCATTCGTAATCGTGAAATTACCGCCAGTCAGTTCTTCAACCGTCAATTTGCCATCTCTTCCTTTGAGTGCAAGCTCTTTGATGCCCTTCTCAATTTCGGCAAGGCTTAGCGTATCGCAATCTTTAAGAACCGGAGTCACTAAGCCACGAGGCGTTGAAACTGCCATACTAATATCAAAATAGCTGTGATACACAATATCTTGGCCATCAATAGATGCATTCACTTCTGGGTAACGCTTTAACGCTTCTGTTACCGCTTTCACGTAGAAAGACATAAAGCCTAAACGAATACCGTGTTTCTCTTCAAACAGACCTTGATATTGCTTACGAAGATCCATGATAGGCTTCATGTTAACTTCATTAAACGTCGTCAACATCGCCGTGCTATTTTTTGCCTCAAGCAGACGCTCCGCAACACGTTTACGCAAACGCGTCATCGGTACACGTTTTTCACTGCGCGCCATCGCAACGACAGGCTCAGGTTGATTTGAAGCAACTGCTGACGCTGATTTTGCGGCCGCTAGATGAGCATCAATATCTTCACGCGTGATACGCCCACCCACACCAGAGCCTTTCACTTGGCTGGCTTCCAAACCATGCTCGGCGAGTAAACGGCGTACCGCAGGGCTAAGCGCATCATTCGTTTCGTCTGTCAGCGTGGCTTTGTGGCGTTTATCAGGAGACGGCTCTGTATCGTTGGTGGTATCTTTCGTCGGTTCACCTGCAACGGCACCGGGTTTCAATTTCGCCAATAACTGTTTCGAAAGCACCGTCGCACCTTCTTGCTCGATAATGGCTTCGAGAACACCCGCCTCAGGCGCTGGCACTTCAAGAATTACTTTATCAGTTTCAATCTCAACGAGTACTTCATCACGAGCGACGGCTTCACCTGGCTTTTTATGCCATGTCGCGACTGTTGCATCAGCCACTGATTCAGGTAGATCTGGAACCAGAATTTCAATTGTCATAATCTGTGTCTTCCTTTTACTTCTAGTTCGTTAAGCTAGGGTCAGAGCGTCTTCAACCAACGCTTTTTGTTGTTTCAAGTGTACCGACATATAACCAACGGCTGGTGATGCTGATGCAGGGCGACCTGCGTATTTCAGATCAGCACCGGCTGGAATGGCAGAACGGAAGTTATGTTGGCTACTGTACCAAGCACCTTGGTTTTGAGGCTCTTCTTGGCACCATACATAGTCAACAACATTAGTGTATTGAGCGATAACCGCTTCCACTTCTTCTTTCGGGAATGGATATAGCTGTTCAATACGGACGATAGCAACATCACCTTGTTCGTTATTGCGGCGCTGTTCAAGCAGGTCGTAGTAAACCTTACCAGAGCAGAACACAACACGTTTGACGTTCGCTGGGTTGAGATCGTCAACTTCGCCGATAGCCGGCAAAAACGATCCGTCAGCCAAGTCTTCCAGTGTTGAGATACATAGTGGGTGACGCAGCAACGATTTTGGTGACATAACGATCAATGGTCGACGCATTGGACGAACAACCTGACGACGCAGCATGTGGTATACCTGCGCTGGCGTAGAGGGAACCACCACTTGCATGTTTTGTTCAGCACACAGTTGCAAATAACGCTCTAGGCGTGCTGATGAGTGTTCCGGGCCTTGTCCTTCATAACCATGAGGTAGCAGCATGGTTAAACCACACAAACGCGCCCATTTTTGTTCACCGGAAGAGATGAACTGGTCAATCACAACTTGAGCTCCATTGGCGAAATCACCAAACTGAGCTTCCCAAATCGTCAAACCACTCGGCTCCGCTGTCGCGTAGCCATATTCAAAAGCTAGCACTGCTTCTTCCGACAAAACCGAATCCAATACTTCAAAAGGACCTTGTTTATCATGGATATTCGCCAATGGAATATAGGTACTTGCGTCACTTTGGTTATGCAATACCGAGTGACGGTGGAAGAAGGTTCCACGCCCAGAGTCTTGCCCCGAAATGCGGATTCGCTTTCCATCATCAACTAAGGTTGCATAAGCCAGCGTTTCAGCCATACCCCAATCGAGAAGCTTCTCTCCATTAACCATCGCTTGTCGGTCGGTATAGATTTTATCCACACGACTTTGCAGTTTATGGCTTTCTGGATACTGACAAATTCGGTTACCCAGCTCTTTTAAACGCTCAAGGTCAACTTTATTATTCCATGGCATATCCCATTCATGGCCAATATACGGTGACCAATCAACAGAGTGCAGTGCCATTGGACGCCACTCTTTCACCACGACTTCACCATGATCCAGAGCATCACGATATTCGTTGACTAACTGTGTGGCAATCTCAATATCAAACTCACCACGCTCTATCAAAACATCAGCATAAAGCTTACGCGGCGTAGGATGCTTTTTGATCTTTTGATACATTAACGGCTGAGTAGCATTGGGTTCATCGGCTTCGTTATGGCCGTGACGGCGATAACAAACCAGATCAATGACGACATCACGCTTAAATTCATTACGATAATCGAGTGCAATGCGGGTGACGAAAGCAACTGCTTCTGGATCATCAGAATTGACGTGGAAAATGGGTGCCTGAACCATCTTAGCGATGTCAGTACAATACATAGTCGAGCGTGTATCACGAGGGTTTGAGGTGGTAAAACCAACTTGGTTGTTAATAACAATACGTACCGTCCCTCCCACGCAATAGCCACGCGCTTGAGACATGTTAAATGTCTCGGCAACGACACCTTGACCAGCGATAGCAGAGTCACCATGAATCGAAATAGGTAGCACTGTCGAACCGTCTTCATCTCCCAATCGATCTTGTCGAGCACGAACTGAACCAATTACGACTGGGTTAACAATTTCAAGATGCGAAGGGTTAAATGCTAAGGCTAGATGCACATCACCGCCGGGTGTCGCAAAGTCAGCAGAGAAACCTTGGTGATATTTAACATCACCCGTTCCCCAGCTTTCACCATGCTTACCCGCAAACTCGTCGAACAGATCTTGAGGTTTTTTACCCAAGACGTTGACGAGCATGTTAAGACGACCACGGTGCGCCATACCAATCACAACTTCACGCATACCTGTGCTACCAGCATGACGGATCAACTCTTTCATCATTGGGATGAGCGCGTCACCACCTTCCAAAGAAAAACGCTTAGCACCGGGGAATTTCGCGCCTAAATAACGCTCAAGGCCTTCTGCGGCTGTCAATTCTTCGAGGAAAATTCGTTTTTCTTCTTTGCTGAAAGAAGGTTGACCAACGACTGATTCAAGACGTTGTTGTATCCAACGCTTTTGTTCAGTGTCGATAATGTGCATGTATTCTGCACCGATGGAACCGCAATAGGTTTTGTTGAGGGCTTGATAAATGTCTTTCAATTTCATTGTCTCTTGCCCGATAGCAAAAGAGCCGACATTGAAAGTTTCTTCGAAGTCACCTTCGTTAAGATTGTGGAACGCTGGGTCTAATTCTGCCACTAATGGGCGTTGCCATAAACCTAGGGGGTCGAGTTGAGCCGCTTCATGACCGCGAAAACGGTAAGCATTAATCAGCTGCAAGACTCTTACTTGCTTAGCATCGACATCTGGATCACTAACTTGGACATTGTAATGCTTTGTTTCTTTCGCGAGTCGTCGGAAGTAGTCACGGACACGTGAATGTGGCTGTTCAACCACATTGTCAGCTTGCGCAGGCAAGCCATCAAAAACACGTTTCCACTCCTCACTTACCAGATCAGGATCACTTAGATACAGTTCGTAGAGGTCCTCTACGTAAGTTGCATTGGCGCCAGCCAAGTGTGAAGACTCGAGCCATGCCTTCATCACGCCGTTGTGCATATTTTCCCTTAACCAGTAGTTTTCACGTTTGCTTCGGTCTATGCCGAGCTATAAAAGGCAGGTCCGAAGACCTGCAATTTTTATTCATTTTAAACCGAACGGTTCACAAGCATTGATTTGATATGTCCAATGGCTTTCGTCGGATTTAATCCCTTAGGACAAACACTTACACAATTCATGATGCCATGGCAACGAAAAACGCTAAAAGCATCATCAAGATTAGATAAACGTTCATCTGTTGCGGTATCTCGGCTGTCAATTAGCCAACGATAAGCCGCCAACAAACCTGCTGGGCCGATAAACTTATCCGGGTTCCACCAGAAAGAAGGGCATGAAGTTGTGCAGCAAGCGCACATAATGCACTCATATAAACCGTCTAAATGCGCTCGCTCTTCTGGTGATTGCAAGTTCTCACGAGCCGGAGGCAAGTTTCCGTCAGTCACAAGATAAGGTTTAACCTTCTCGTAATTTTCATAAAACTGGGCCATATCGACAATTAAATCACGGACGACTGGTAGCCCAGGCAGAGGTCGAATAACGATCGTGCCTTTGGCCAAAAGCGCGGATAATGGAGTGATACACGCTAATCCATTTTTACCGTTCATGTTCAAACCGTCAGATCCACACACCCCTTCACGGCACGAGCGACGAAAAGCAATGGTGGGATCTTGCTCTTTCAGCAAAATGAGTGCATCCAACAACATCATGTCAGAGCCCTCTTCGACTTCAAGCAGATAATCCTTCATGTAAGGCTTTTGATCGACATCCGGATTATAGCGATACAAAGAGAATTTCAATTTCATAATAGTGCCTTCTCCTTAGTATGTGCGCGCTTTAGGCGGAAACGCTTCACGATAAATTGGTTCCATATTTACGCTACGCTTCGACATGCTTTCAGTCTCAGGGTTGTAAATTGAATGGCATAACCAATTAGCATCATCGCGTTCAGGATAGTCAAAGCGAGCGTGGGCTCCACGGCTTTCGGTACGATAATTTGCAGCAACCGCGGTAGCAAATGCTGTTTCCATCAAGTTTTCCAGCTCTAAACACTCGATCCGTTGAGTGTTGAACTCGGTTGACTTGTCTGAAAGATGTGCGTTCTTCAAACGTTCACGAATCACTTTAAGCTCTTCAAGACCTTTAGCCATCGCTTCACCTTCACGGAACACCGAGAAGTTATTTTGCATACAACGTTGCAGATCTTTACGAATTTGCGCGGGATCTTCACCACCTGTACTGTTTTCCCAGCGGTTGTAACGTTCTAGCGATTTTTCAATGTCCGCTTCTGTGGCAGGTTTTGCGTCCGCTTGCTTTTTCAACGTTTCGCCCAAATGCAAGCCTGTTGCTCGGCCAAAGACCACTAAATCCAGTAGAGAGTTACCACCCAAACGGTTCGCGCCATGCACCGATACTGATGCAATTTCACCACACGCAAACAAACCTTGAACTTCCACATCAGCGCCTTTAGCATCTTGCTTAATCGCCTGACCTGAAACTTGAGTCGGTACTCCTCCCATCATGTAGTGGCAGGTTGGGATCACTGGAATCGGTTCTTTAACTGGATCGACGTGAGCAAACGTACGTGACAACTCACATACGCCCGGCAGACGAGATTCCAGAGTTTCTTTGCCAAGGTGATCCAGTTTAAGCTTGATATGCGGACCCCATGGACCATCGCAACCACGACCTTCACGGATCTCAATCATCATTGAGCGGGCTACTACATCGCGACCAGCCAAATCCTTCGCGTTTGGTGCATAACGTTCCATGAAACGTTCGCCATCTTTATTTAAAAGATAGCCACCTTCACCACGACACCCTTCCGTCACAAGAACGCCAGCACCAGCAATCCCTGTTGGGTGGAATTGCCACATTTCGATATCTTGCATCGGGACGCCAGCGCGGATAGCCATGCCCACGCCATCACCCGTATTGATGTGCGCGTTGGTGGTTGAAGCATAGATACGGCCAGCTCCGCCAGTCGCTAATACTGTGGCTTTAGATTTGAAATAACAAACTTCGCCTGTTTCCATACACAAGGCGGTACAGCCAAGTACTGCACCCTCTTCATTTTTCACTAAATCAAGTGCGTACCACTCAGAGAAAATCGTGGTCTTATATTTAATGTTTTGTTGATACAAGGTATGAAGTAGTGCGTGACCAGTACGGTCAGCGGCAGCAGCGGTTCGAGCCGCTTGTTCACCGCCAAAATTTTTGGATTGCCCACCAAATGGGCGCTGATAAATGGTGCCATTGTCAAAACGAGAAAAAGGCAAACCCATTTTCTCTAGTTCAATCACCGACTCTGGACCATTCTTACACATGTACTCGATAGCATCTTGGTCACCGATATAGTCGGAGCCCTTCACCGTGTCATACATATGTTGTTCCCAGTGGTCCTCATGCGCGTTGCCTAACGCAACGGTAATACCACCTTGGGCCGAAACCGTGTGAGAACGTGTTGGAAAAACTTTAGAAAGCAGAGCACAGGATAAACCTTGCTCTGAAATTTGCAGTGCTGCACGCATGCCTGCACCACCAGCGCCGATCACTACGGCATCAAATTCACGAACTGGAATAGTCACTTACGCACCCCACAATACAAATAAGCCAGAGAAGAAGTATCCAAAGAGCACTGCTATAACGACCAATTGCAGGCCACCACGCAATTTAGAACACTTAATGTAATCCGTTAATACTTGCCATAAACCGATCCAACCATGGATAAGGACAGAGACTAACGCCAGCATTGTGAAGACTTTGGTAAAGGTTCCACCAAAAAACTGTGTCCATGAAACATAGGAGATATCACCAGAGAAAGCACAGAAGCTGACTAGGTAGATAGTATAAAGAGTCATAATGATCGCAGAAGCACGGATCAGCAGATAATCATGCACTCCGTTACGACCAAAAGAAGAAACATGTTTTACCATACCAATACTCCCGCTAAAACTGAAAGCACTGCTGTTGCGATGAAGGCGACTTTGGCACTCATAGCCCCTGACTCCAACTCTTCAAAGTGGCCCAGGTCCATCAGCAAATGGCGTATACCACCTGCAATGTGGTAAGACAGCGCTGTTAAAATTCCCCATAAAATAAATTTTGCGAAAAAGCCATTCACAATGTTGCTGGCTTCCATAAAACCTACCGGAGAACTTAACGAGAGGGAGAGTAACCACAGCAAAATTCCGACCGCAACGAACATCATCACCCCAGACACTCGGTGTAGGATAGATGCAATCGCACTGATCGGAAAGTGAATGGTCTGTAAATCTAAATTAACAGGTCTTGACTTTCTTTCTTTCACGGGCTTGCTCACTCAGCTCCATTGAGCATTTATAGTTATAAATGAATTTTGGTTGTAAAACCCACAAAAGTTAACATTGTTTTAACATAAAAAGCCCGATATCGCGCAGTTAAATGTAATAATTCCGTTAACAACAAAGACAGAATGCAATACTAAAATACAGTTTCTAGCCTTTTATTTATAAGGTGTTCACCAAAATTTTCAGTGCCACTATACGGCTCGCAACATTCTAATACAATTGATGTAACAATTTTTGCTACACAGAACAGATTTTTAACTTTATATGTATAAAAAATCAAAACAAGTGCACACATCAGACGAGAAAAATTGACTTTAATTAAGAACACACGTAAAAAAATGTCACACAAACATCCTGGACGGATTAAATAATAAACAAAGGAGATTGTTATGGCAGATAAGAAAGCGACCCTTCATATTGAAGGTAAAGCGCCAATCGAGCTGCCGATTATGGATGGGACTGTAGGCCCACAAGTAATCGACGTTCGTAAACTAGGAGCCAACGGATACTTCACTTTTGACCCTGGTTTTCTTGCCACTGCATCTTGTGAATCTCAAATCACTTATATCGATGGCGAAAAAGGGGTGTTACTGCACCGCGGCTTCCCTATTGATCAATTAGCCAATAACGCTGATTACTTGGAAGTTTGTTATATTCTTCTTTACGGTGAAGCCCCTAATCGTAAGCAATATGAAGAGTTTAAACATACGGTGACGCGTCACACTATGGTTCATGAGCAAATCGCAAGTTTCTTCCACGGTTTCCGCCGTGACGCTCACCCAATGGCTGTAATGTGTGGTGTGGTTGGAGCGCTTGCCGCGTTCTACCATGATTCACTTGATATTAATAATGATATACACCGAGAAATAGCGGCTTACCGCCTACTCTCAAAAATGCCAACATTGGCGGCGATGTGCTACAAGTATTCTGTCGGCCAACCATTTATCTACCCGCGTAATGACTTGAGCTATGCCGAGAACTTCCTACACATGATGTTTGCAACGCCGTGTGAAGAGTATGAAGTGAATCCTGTGGTTGCACGCGCGATGGATAAAATTTTCACACTGCATGCCGATCATGAACAAAACGCGTCAACCTCAACGGTTCGCCTTGCCGGTTCTTCTGGTGCTAACCCGTTTGCCTGTATTGCGGCTGGCATTGCCTCGTTGTGGGGGCCTGCTCATGGGGGTGCTAACGAAGCCTGTCTGCGTATGCTAGAAGAGATAGGCAACGTTGATAACATTCCTGAGTATGTCGTCAGAGCAAAAGATAAGGATGATCCATTCCGCTTGATGGGTTTTGGTCACCGAGTTTATAAAAACTACGACCCAAGAGCGACGGTAATGCGTGAGGCTTGTCATGAAGTGCTCAAAGAGCTGAATATTCAAGACCCACTGTTAGATGTGGCGATGGAACTTGAGCGCATCGCGCTTTCTGACGAATACTTTGTTGAGAAAAAACTCTACCCTAACGTGGATTTCTACTCAGGCATTATTCTGAAGGCTATCGGTATTCCAATCTCTATGTTTACCGTTATCTTCGCAATGTCTCGCACTATCGGTTGGATTGCCCACTGGAATGAAATGCACAGTGATCCAGATAATAAAATTGGCCGTCCTCGCCAACTTTACACTGGCCAAAAAATGCGTAACTTTAAACCGTTACACGAACGCGAATAGCAACCCCAGCCATCGTACCTAATAGAAAAGAGCGAGTTCCCACTCTAATGCCGTTCACTTAAGAGTGAACGGCATTTTTGTTCTTAGCATACCGTTGTGGTCTAGGCTTAACTGTTCTAGGGAATGTTCTTTCCCTTCGCCCTTCAAGTATTAAGCTTTCAGCCATGTTGT